>JAJRUA010000015.1 GCA_024278035.1 Planctomycetota bacterium
ACAAGACGCGAAGCAACAAACGCTTCCTGCTGGTAGGCTTCAAGGATTTTCGCTTGGACTATCTGAGCGGCAACATTTTGAAAGGCAGAGGCATCGACTCCGTCCGAAGATTCGAGCAAATGGCTCATGCCACCGCTGCGAGGATCGAGGGTGCGTACCCACTCTCTGCCCTCAGGAATCAACGCCTCGGCCAAATCCCGAATACTGAAATCCTCCGGACGCAAACTACGATCCGAAAGGGCCTCGCACAAATGCTGAACGGTTTGCGATGCGCCATCTAAGTCGTAACGACGCTTGAGTTCGCGGTAATTGAGTAAAGTCACGATTAAAAACTCCGTCGAGTGAAATTGGTTGTAAGAAAATCAGGGAAAGGCACTTGCCCTTAGGCAGCCTGCGCTCCACCTTTCAGCACTGTGCTGACAATATCAACGAGCACTCGTTTCGATGCCGTGCCTACTCGTTTCGCACATCGCCCGAACGTCCCGCTGATTGAATTCGCCTCCTCGACACTCTGATCGAGAAGCTCATCGCCCGTCGTATTCTCTGTTCCTCCAATCAAGTCGCCGACTTCGTACGTCGCCGTATCGCATTCAAACTCAAAGACTCCCGAGGTGGCAACTCGGATGGAGTTGGTGTTGCCAACCGGTGATGCCTGCATCGCTACGCCCACAAAATCGTTCTTCAGAGCGACTTGATTGAGCAGCAACGTCGATTGATCCGTGATCGAAGAGGCCGGTTTCGCATTGTTCGTGTCGAGATAAACGAGATCGCCGATCTCAATTTCGGTGTCACTGAGGACTGGTAGCATCACAGGGTTGGTGTCCCCGTATCGCCATCGCATCGTATTCGCCATGTTGGGCTCCAAAGAAAAATTTAGGTTGGTAAAGGTTGGGTCGTTGGTTGTTTAGCGACGCGTTATCGCTTCGACGAAAGAAATCGGTGCCGAAACCGAAGAGGGTGTCAGGCTGCTTTCACGCGACTCAGGTCTCTCAGGCACTTTGTGTTGAGAAGCCGCTGCGATCAGTTGGCTACGTTCCGCCACGAGTTGCTCTACCGTTGCATCATCAGGAGCGGCAAAGAGATCATCGAGAAACGGTTCGGTTACAAGCGAAGCGGCGTTTTCCGTTTCAGGCCGCGGCAAGCCGTGGCGATCGAGCAACGACTCAATCAGCCCCCGCCGCCGAACCTGATTCAACTCTTCTGTCAGACGCTCTACTTCCTCTTGAAGCAGTCCGTTTTCCGCTGTCAATTCTTCTAAAACAGGTTGTGAATCGGTGGCTGCCTGCTCTTTTGGATCGATATCGGCCACTACCTCAGGAAGTGTCTCGTGCTCAAAAAGTCCTGAGGTTGTGGCGGGGTCGGCGACCAAATCGACGCTCCGAACACGGGTGATCGCTTCGACGACAAGGTCGGTTCCTTGGCGTGTCGTTCGGGCAACGACGTTGTGCGAAAGTCCGACGTTCTCAGGGGCGTGCTCTGCGTCCCACGCCAACTGCTCCGAGAGAGCATGCTTCGGGTTGTAATGAAGGTCGCCAAATAGGCCATCTCCCGGTTTGACACAGACGTTACGAATTACCCCAAGTCGATCGCGATAATCTCTTGCCGCAAGCGGATCGCCAGCCGGATGATTCACATTGACTTTGGCCCCTTCGTAAAGGCACATGGCCGACCGCAAGGCCGCCTCTCGGTAGATTCGGCCATTTTTTGACCGAAGCCCTAACAACTTGACGCCTCGCAAGACGCCGTTCGATCGGTCACTCTGCAAGGCAACGCCCCGCGAATCAACAAACTCTTGGACAATTTCCGAACGCGTCTCGGCGGGTGCCACCGATGTTTCAGTAAGCAAACTTTCAGGCATAACGACCTCAAGGGGACAATCGTTTACGGGAACAAAAAAAGCCCCACTCCACAGCCAGTTGGCTATGAAGAGGGGCTCGAGAAAGGATGCCTTCCCTTAGTGATTAAAACTCATCTCAAAACCTACCTAAGAGCATCCGGCGGCCCGAGAAAGACCAAGGGATCTAAAGGTTTTGGGACGTGCAGTAAAACACGGGGAAGGCTCGGCTCGATGCCGTTGGATTGAGTGGAGCGCCTTTTGCTACTTAACCATTCGGTCTGTAGCCATTCGCACTTGTTGGATCGCTCCGTCTTGGATGCTAAGTGTCAATGAAACCGACCCGTAGTAACCACGCTGCGATGCTTCTGTCAGTAGGCGTACGAAAGCCGCTTCGGCTTGCTCTGCTTTGCCAGAGCGAGGGCGGCTAGATCGCTTAGCAGATTGGGTGTTAATCATGAGGCCCATTCTAGCATAATGAACTTACGTACACAATCTTTGTTTTCGGCCACCCTCACCCTTCGCTCGTAACGGGATCACTATCCGTGTGAAGCCGGCGGTTTTTCTGTTCTTGATCGTAATCAAGGCCAAGCCGCTGGCTCCATGTTTGGGTTGAGAGCACCCCGTAGCGGTGCGCGATTTGATCGACTTGGGCTTCCTTGAGCCGATCACGCACTTGGACGGAGGGAGGGGTTGCTTGAATCTGCACAACGCGACGTGCTTCAGTACTCAAAGCGCCAGAAGAAACTGCGTTGTCAAGAACAACATCGAAGAGACGCATGTCCTCTTCGATCACCGTTGCCTGCAATCGATCAAACATTTTTACCGCCGGTCCCTCAGCGACCAACGTTGAGGAAAGGCTCGCGTTCGAGGCGTCGGAAGTGAACATAAACTCCGGCATCACTAGCCGTGATGCAATCGCACGTAGTTCCGCCTGAAGAATCTTGACATAGCTGCTGGCATCGATGCCGGTCGTGGGGAAATCGTATTCAAGGCCCGCCGGGGCATCGAGAATCGTCCCCGGACCGTACTCAGAAACGCGGCGTATTTTTCCGGAGCTATCGACGCGTTCGCTATTCGATTGATCAGAGACAAACTGCTCCACGCCACTACGGGTGGCAGAACGATGCTTACGAATTAAGGCAATTGCCGATTGAATCTCAGCCACCACGCTCATATTGCGGAGCAATTTTTCCGCTCGACGGAGGTTCTTCCGAACCGGCAAGTAAAGCGGTAATCCTCGCTTTACATTCCGGTCAACATTCGCCTTGCGATGCTGTATTTGCGACGCATCGACCAAATGGCCATCAATGTAATAGCCCAGCACCGTCTCCACGTCACGTTGGTCGGTCAAGATACCATGGCTGGCTGCTGGGTTTGTGGTCAAATCCGAGGGAGTCGCGATTTGCTCGGGCTCAACAAAGCGTATCCGTGTTCTTCCTCCGCCATCCACAAACAACCGCAAAAATAATTCGCCGTCCCGATCCAAACGGCGAACCATCTCTTGTTGCCGAGATCGCCAACGATTCTCGAAAAGAAAATCATCCAGGATCAATTGAGCTTCTTGGGCATATTTGGTAGACGCTTCGATCCCTTTACGTATCGTCACATGGTAACAATGTCCCGGGCCAACGATATAGCTGATCCGATTCTCATGGCCATTGATCGCAAATTCATTGGTAAGAGCGAGTCGCCGACAGGCATCACGGATTTCGCCAAGTTGTGGTGGGCTAATCGACGCTGATTGTCCCGGCTGTCCTCCTGCCGACACGGGTGACCACCAGCCTTCTTCCTCCCCGGCATACGCCTCACGAGGGTCAACAAAATTATCCCATAAAGAGCCGAACGCTTCGGTCAATCGGTTTTCAAGCTGAGTAATACCATGAGCTGATTCGCCTTCGTTCAAGTAATTCATCTTATGTTCTTTGGTGGGAGTTTGGGGAATAGGAATCACGCAAAGGCGCTAAGACGCAAAGAATTGTGCTAAAAAACACGGGTTCCGTTGCCTTTCCCTATGCCTCTGCGCGATTTATTTTTCTTTCGCTTTTCCTTTGCGCCTTTGCATGAGACCTTTTTAACCAACAGCGATTCGATCGCCCAAGCCATCGTCTTGCCCTCGCTGCCGCCATATTTCTTCAGCAAGTCGCAAAGCCATCTCCAGCGAGTCGGGCCCGTCATCATGGGCACCGATCGGAAAATCACGGAGTTGATCGACTAACAATTGCGTCGAGGTGCAACCGCGTTTGAATCGAAAGCGACGCTGCGACAGATAGGGCCCCAACCGACGGATTCGCATCGCTTTGTTCGTATAGTTCTGAATCTCAAAAGGCGAGACGCCAAGTAAGCCGCGGCGCCGGAACTCGGAGATGAACTCACCGGACAGCAATTGTTGCCATTGATTTGCCTCAACCCCCATTGCGTCGGGCCGAAAGCGTTCGTACCAAGTGACACTGTCGGCAACCATCAACGAAGTGGTCCGGCGTGCCAAGTCCGCTTGCACATAAATGATTCCTTCGGGATCAACTCCCAGCATAATTAGGGCCGAGTAGTCTCCCTGCCTCGCGTCGCGTCCTTTGCTCGGATCAAGTGCCATCGTTCGCAATGTTAAATCCTTAGGCCATTCGTCGAACCAACAGGTCTCGTCAAAATAGGATTCGGGCCATTCGCAACGCTCCGGATCAATTGGCGAACTCTGTTTCTCCCGTTCAAAAGCCGTATGGCCGCTCTCGACCCGCATTCGCATAAGCGTGTAAAGGTCCTCCTCTTCCGGCCAAAGTAAATCGGTGCCCGCCTCCATCGCCAAACGGTGGGTGTCGTAAAATTGCTTTGCTTTTATGGAGGAGTCCGGGTTCTCTGCATCGCAATAGATCGTTTCCCATTCTTGCCACAATTCCATATCATCGGGCCAACAAGCGATTGCCTGAAAGGTACGCGAAGCCCAGCCTGGCGTTTGACCTAACCTCATTGCTAACGCCTCACGGTGCAAGGCGGTTGCAAGGTTGATGACGTTGGTCTCTTTTGTTCCCGCCTTAAGTAGCGTGCCGTGGAACCAATCGAACGATAAGGCCCGCAAGTAGGGCGACGCCATGTGACGATCGTTCTCCAGGTCGTCACAAACGATCAATGTTGGCCGATTAGCACGTCGCCGTCGACCACGAATCCGCTGCCCTGTTCCATAGGCCTCGATCACCACACCGTTGCACAGTTCAATGCCGGTCGCTTGCCAACGAGGGCCCCGTCCAACGGATCGCGGGTAAGCTTCTGCCAAGTGTTCGTTCTCAAGCAACTCGGTCTTGACGTTCTCCAGGTGAGCGTGGGCTTGGTCCTTGGTATCGGAGACGATCCAAATGTACGGTTCCTCTCCCTCAATAGCAGCACGAAGAACCCCCGCCAATGTGGCGACGGTCGACTTGGCTCCCCCCCGAGGTCCAACCAAGTTGACTTTTGTGCCACGTTGGGTCGTCATCAAGTCAATTTGATCCGCTAACCAACGGTGCATCGACGAAGGTGGCTTCGCAAAGTGGTTCGGCAAATATCGTTGTCCCCAAACCAGCAACCCTTCCGGCTGTTCACTTGCTTTTGTTTCACACGGAACCCCTGCGAAAGCATTTGCCAAAGTGTTTTTTAGTGTCCGAGCCAATCGGGTAAGGACATCCGCGTTCCGTTGGTGGCGATAGGTCATAGCGACGCCTCCTTGGTGCTACTCGTTTCGTCCTCTTTGCCGATCGACTCATGCTCGATCAGCAGCGGATCAGCAAACGAGTTGGCCAATTCGCTCAGCTTGTCGAGCACCCGCTGTCGGTCTTCTTCATGACGTACGACGCCAGCAATCCCGCTTGCTACTGCACCAAGAAAACGGACCAGCTCGCGACGGCTTACCGCTCCCACGTCGCGCCGGGCGTAACGCTCGGGGGCTCGCCGTTCAAGCCACCAGACGCTCGCCCGCCAGTGGCGTTCGTCCCGGGCCGCTTGCTGCAAATTCCGCATGTGGGCCAGCTCACACCCTGCTTCCGCGCGGCGCAATGCCACGGCAAAAGCAGGGTCGGCATGGGCCGTCTCTTCTAGTGATGCCGGCGTACAGCCGACGTACTTCGCTGCCGTTTCACGATCGCAACCGACGGAGATAATCAACGTCGCTTCGCGCTTTTGGTCATCCGTGAGAGTCATACGTTTCTCGATTCCGGGGTTCCGAACCAGGATGGCCCGGCTAGATTGTGGCGACGAGTGGGTATTTATGCGGCGACAGGGATTGGTTCTCCGTGGTACTCGAAGGAGACGACGGCCCTTCCTGCTGAGCTGCGATAGGCACGAAAGGCTGACCGCTTTCTACGTCCCTCTTGGCCCGTCTTTTTGACGTTGGCCGTCCTCCACAATGGGGAATGACGACAATGGTTAATCAAAGCCGGATGGCTACTCGTGACGTTGATCCGTAAACCTTCGTCCCGATGTAACTGCGCTACAGCGGCAACCGTCCGCATTCCGATACCGATTCCTTGATAGTCGGGCAGCGTAACGATCCGAGTAAACCGACGGTGTTTCTTCTTCGCAATCACTGGAAGCGTTGCGGCAAAGCTGACCGGTTCGCCGTTCCAAGTAGCCAGGTAGCAACGTGCCTGAGGGGCAATCGTTCCGGTTAAATAGTGATGACGCGCAAACAGTCGCCAAGCATCCACTCGGCAGCGATGGATTTCCAACTCGAGACTCGGTCGCCGAAGACGCCTCCGCTGTAATTGGCCCGTTGCCATGTCCAAAATCCAGTCTGGTTCAAGCCACTCTGCCACATCGTAGTGACACGTCACGGCAATAAACCGACAAGGCAAGTTCCCCTTGCGAATCCCCTTCGCAATCGCTGCCGAGCAAATCCGAGCGACGTTTCGGTCCACCACGCTCGTGAACTCATCAAAAGCAACCAAAGGTGGCTGTCCCGATGCCTCTTCGCTCTCAGCTCCCTTGGCCAAGGCCCGCGCCAAGTCACAACGAAACCGCTCTCCATTGCTAAGCACCGTGTACGGCTTAACCCATGATGGAGGCGAACCAAAACCAACAGCGGTAAACAATTCGACAACTTTCCGAACCGGCAAATCACCAAAGCAATCGATCACCGCCTTATCTGTCGGCCACGCGGGCGGATCATAAAGCTCTTGCTGATAAGCTTCTCTGGCGACTGTGCTCTTGCCGCTCCCTGAAGGGCCGACCACGAGGCCAATCGACCACTCTTCGTCCTCATCAGGCAATTCAACAGAAAAGGCCTCCGTCGATCGTTCCCCCAAAGGGACATCAAACATTCCGGCGACTTGCTGTACACGAAACGAATCGTAGACAGGACAATCGACCGTGACTTCCAGTTCAGGCATTCGATTTCTCCGAGTGCAGGGTGTTTATTAAGAGCCTATCCCAGAACCTATCAGGAAGTGTCCAGCGGTCGAGAAAGACCGGCGTATCTGGAGGCTTGGGAACGTGCAGTAAGAAAGGAGACACATCACAGAGTCAGTACACGGCACTTGAACCCTTCGCCGCTCATTCGCTCATAGATTTCTCGCTGCTGATCTTCGCCATTGACTTCTACAACGACTTGCCAACTCGGCGGGATGTCGAGGTCGGGAAGATCGGGCAAGACCGTTCGGTCTTCTAGTTCGCGTCCCAATTTGGAAAACAGTTCGCTTACCGCTTGGCTCCCGGTCTTCACTTCGTTCAGCAATTCGCCTAGTCGGGCGTCATCCACATCGGCTAGCGAGGAGAGGGGGTCGTACGTCAACAGCACCTTCTCTGCTTCGGCATCGTCCAAATCGAGGATCAAGACCGGGACCATCGCCGAGGGCGTGGTTTCGGCCCGTAAGTGCCCATCAATAAGTTGCAGCGAACCGTCCGGCAATTCACGAGCCAGCAATGCCCCCGCCATGCCCACTTCGGCAAGAACCCCACGCAGCACACTTTTTTGATAGCGTGAGTGTGTTCGCCAATTTTTGGGGTGGGGCTTGAGGTCTCCTGCTCGCACTCGACGTAGTTCTTTTACACGATCACGAATTTTCACCGGTGAGTCTCCCTTACGAGTAAACGAACATCATTCTTGAGTAACACGACATCCGATTTCAGGTAGGTCAGCTCCGCCTCAAACCGGGCGAGCCGCTCCCGATTAGTTGCTGCCAAGTCGTGGACTTGATAAAGGGTTGCTCCGACAAGCGCCAGCAGTGTCAAAGCAATCGAACAAAGGCCTCCCCAATCAGCAGGGGCAAGACGGACACGATTATCAGGCGTTAGCACCATCGGAGTAAAATCTCACTAAGGAGGATCATGCGGTAAAGAGAAACGCACCGCGTTACGGGCCGGGAGCGGGCGGAATGACCGGGACGCCTGAACGGGCCTCTGTAGGGCCCCCATCAGCATTACCTGCCGTCCTAGCATTCGCGTCCGTTCGCGTTGCCGAGTAAAAGTTGGTGAGATTCGTTGGCCAAGGGCCGATATCTGCCGGAAGATCGGAGACGGAAATCCCCTCCGCCAATAGCTCCAGACGGTCCTCCGTAAAAACTCGGTCCAGCCGAGGAACCGTATCAACCATTTCGGTTGAAGTAAAAAACGCCGCCGGGTTGTAAGATGCCAGATCGGCATCCGTGAGAGCAAACCCTTCGGCCCAAGCCTCGTCGCGCGTTTTTCCGAACAGCTCGATTGCCATGTTGGCGTAAATTCGGCGAATGTATTGGCCAACCTGCCCAGCGAACGCGGTAGAGATTTCCATCTCCTTACGGTTCTCCGTATGCTGCATCGCCTCGGCAAGCGACACCAAAATTAGGCCGGCCCACCGACGCATAAACGGGTTTCGCACCTTGAAGTAAGGAATCGGGTAAACCCGAAAAACCTCTCCCGCTGGTCGCGAATGGATCGCTTCCATGTTGTCGGTGCCGGGGGCTACCGCTCTGCCGGCAAGAATGCTTGCCGCTCGCAAATAAAGTTTGTGAATCCGCTTACAAGTATTGATCGACGGAGGAACCCGCAAATCGACATCCTCATGATGCATCAAGTGAAACAGATTTCGTCCGACCAGTTCGGTCCAATCCAAAATCTGCGGATTGAGACTTCCAATATCATTCGACCAGTTCGGCACGGCATACCCGGCTTCGCCGAAAATGCCCACGTTGTACCAAAGGACCGCATCCGTGTTCGTAACAGGCATTTTTACCTCGTATGGCGTAAGAAAATTAGGTTAGCGTAAAGTGGAACAGACGAGTCGATGAAGGACTCAATCGAAGGCATTCATCCGCTGGCGAATCAACGAGTCAAGACTCGTGATCATCTCCACCGAACCGGGGAACTTGCGAACAAGTTGCTCACTTGCCCACTGATGGGCCTTGGCGTACTCGTCTCGCTCGTAAGAGACGTAGTGCGTCTCAGGAACCACACGTTGAGGTGGTGGGGGGCTATCCACCACAATGGGGCGATCGATTGCCACGGCATCGGACGCTGGGCGACGTGAACGAACACGGCGGCGAATTAAAAACTGCCCTGCGAACAACGCCGCCCCAACCGGTCCGCCTATCCCCAAAGCCGTTAGCAATGGAGCCATCCAACCAGCAGCGGTCGCCGCTGGGATAGCCCTTCCAGCCACCTTCGCCGCAATGCCTCTTAGTCGTGTCTCCATTCTTCCTACTCGTACGGACCAGGAAGAGGTTGCCTTGTGTAGTTCATCCCGATTTGCAAATTGCGAGAGGTCCAGTGATTTTAATAGAGACTCGCTGGCGGAAAGTCGGCCTTCGACTCGATCTCGCCAAACCTGATCCTCGTTCGGTTGATTTGCTATCGAAGGAGGAGGCGGCAAAGTTGGTTTTTGCGAAGGGATTCGTTCGACGGGTACCAACCCTGGGCGACGCCGTGGTAGCCGACCCAGTATCCGTCGCAGTGGCTTGCCGAAAGTGGCGTAGGTTTCGCCACGCCGCTCTCCCCAAATGACCGCAACCAATCGCCCCAGGCGGTCGAACACCGGGCCACCACTATCGCCTGGCCGAACAGCACCACGCATTCGCAGGCTTGGAGAAGTTGCGCCCTCCGGTTGGGCATAGCCGGCAATCGGTCCGCGAACACATCGAAACTGGCCGACGGGTCCGAAGCCACAAGCTGTTAGGTCTCCTTGACTTTGCAATTCAGCGGTCTTGGCCGGATCGACATTGCAACGGGCCGTTTCGAGCAATACCAAATCATTGCCACGATCCATCGCAAGAAGGCGTGCCGGCAAGCGTCCGAGCGTTTTCGACGCAACCTCGGTTCGACCAGGCCCGTCATCAAAGAGATGAGCACAGGTCACAAAGTAGCTTGTTCCTTCCTCATGAGCGACCAGCGTGGCAGTCCCCGAGAAGACGCCTTGAGCCGTTCGATGAGAGACACGACCTATCGATGGCCTTGGCAAGGACGACGCCTCTTCGCGGCGATCCGGTGGTCGTTCTGTAGGGCACCCGTAGGGGCCACATGCGGAGCCGTAGCCGTCCACTGGTGCCAAAATCGCAAGAGCAACGAGACAACAAGCCATGGCTTTTTTCAGCTTGAAACACATGCTTGTTATTCTCCTGTCAACGTGAAGGCGTATTCGTAAAACGGACTTCGTGCTAAATCCGCCGGCTCGGTCAGCCGGTCGGCCAAATGCGGTACGGGATCGACTCCGCCAGCCAGTCGATCCGCCATGGCACACGCTTGACTACAGAACGGGGGGCGTCGGTCCGAGGCTTCGTCTTCAACCTGGGCCGTGACGAAGGTCCGCACAATCGGCAAGTGCAACAGCGCTGCTGCAACGACTGAGGCATAGCCATAATCGCAACCTGCCAAGCGCCGCAGATAGCGTGTCGAGGCGGTTGCGTCGTACTCAGGCCAGCGGCCTTCGGGGTTCGCTCGAAATACGTCGATCTTGCCGGGACAACTAGTGACTTGGCTGGCAAGTGTCACCGCACGTCCTCCGTACCATTCACGTACTTCGACACAGAACGGCGTCTCATCCCACCAAGCCAATTTTGCCGCATGCGAATGAACGCCTCGCCCAGCGATTGAGATCACCCCTCGCCGTCGAAAGAGCAGCAAGTCACCATCACGTAACTGGCCCGCCACATCACGAAGCCGAACAAAATTTCGATATGCAAGCGCCATGGCATCCCGTAAATGCGGTTGAGTGGGTACACAAGGCGCACAAAAAAAGCCCGGCAGGGAATCCGAAAATAGGATTCTCCACCGGGCTCTTTCAGATGCCGCCAGGCTCATTAGCCAGCGACTCTTTCTCGACGCCTTGTGTTCATGTCAGTTGGTTATGACAGGGCCCATTCTACTGTAAAGGGTGGCTTACTTTCCACAAAGAACTTCAAAGAAAGTTCGTGTTTTTCTCACCGTGTCGCAGCGACGCGGCCCAGGGTGTTGCTTTCGTAGATGGAGAACTCTCCCCAAACAGGCAAGTGGTCTGAGACCTCAAGAACCTGCTCTCGGCTCAAGCCGTACTGCGTACCAATGTCGAAGACGCCACTTCGGGAAGAAAATTCCGTTGTCGCGATACGAGAGATAAGTAGGTTATCGTGAAGGCGGGATCCTCGGCTGTTGCTTGCTTGGTTCCGAATCAGAGGATAGATGCCCGGTATTTTGGAAAGTCTTCTCAAGTCGGCGGGGATTAAAGAGCGGCTACGGCCTCTTCCGGTTGCGGTCCCTGCTGTGGGGACGTTCGTATTGAAATCACCCAGCAAGATCACATCGTCTTCCGTAATTCCGCTGATCGGCATCCGCTGGACCACTTGGTACGCGCTGTAAAGCGCATCCAGTTCTTGATCGACTTCATCAGGGTCCGTGTGAATATTCATCAGCAAGAACGTAAACGCTTGTTCCGTAGGGGCGCCTCGACACTGAAACATTGCCACATACGGCTCGCGATGAAGCATGTCGTCGTTGTCTTGCATCACAAAGGCAACGTTGGGGTGTACGTTGATCGTTGCCGTGTTGAAAACGTAGGCGTATTGTTCTGTACTGACGGTACGCCCCAGACGCGGACTAACGCGAACATCGTAGGCGGAGCGTCCGTCGTTGTTGACGTACTCCCTTAAAAAGTTTTGCATGAAGTAGTCATCTTGTGTACGAATCTCTTGAATCGCAACGATATCAAAATTACGAATGATCGCGGCCAGCGTGTTCATAACGTAAGGCTTTCGAGCCTTCGCATTGCCGAATACTTGGATATTGAACGACGCGATACGGATCGTTGATGAATTCGAGGCAAGACCAGTCGGCTGGACCGCAGGTGAATAGCCGGCTTGTGACGACACTGGTTGCGGATACGAACCGCCCGGCAATTGAACCCCGCCGACAACTTGTGCCATTTGGCGCACGTTCGGCGGAATGGCCTCCTTAATGAAGGACCAGCCACCTCCCACAAGAACGACCAATAGACCTAATGAGACTAGACGTTGCACCTGCCCCTCCTTGGGCGGTTGAGATTGCGTATCCTTATCGCACCTTGTGCGAAGGGTACCACGATAACTGGGTAGAGCCCGTAGACCTAGACGAGTCGCTCAGGGCTCGCTGCTAGCACCCCCTCTTGGTCATGTTATACCAACCGTTTCGGTTATTTTGCCTCTCCAACTACTCTCCTTTCACGTATAGTTAAGGGAGGCATCTAGACAAGGGAAGCATTCTCACCTGCACTTTGCAATTAACCATTCGATGAAGAGCCTATTCCTAATCGCTGGCATCGCACTAGCAGGGGCAAATAACTCTTTGTTTGCTGTGGCGGATGAGGTAAGTCTTGAGCATGGTGGCCACGTGCATGGCGAAGTCCTTCGTGGCGGGGATACACTCCGGTCACAGCTAGCGGTGCAGTCACCTTGGGGGCGAATCGTCTTTGATCGCAACCAAGTTGCCAAGGTTCTGTCCGAAGGCCCGGCAAAGGTTGAGTACGCTCGACGAGCACCCACGGTCTCAGACTCTGCCGATTCGCAATTCGCCCTTGCCCAGTGGTGTCGCAACAACGGTCTCGGAGACGAGCTACGCCTCCACTTAGCGCGGGTGCTTGAGCTGGACCCCGAACACGCCGAGGCCCGTCAGCTACTGGGCTATCAACACAAGGGAGGACAGTGGGTAACGCGAGAAGAGCTGCTCGCTTCAAGAGGGATGGTGCGGCATGACGGGGATTATCGAACTCGCCAAGAAATTGCGCTCGTTGAACGAGCCAAACAGGCAGAGGAGACGGCACGCCAGTGGAAAAATCGCTTGCGAGGTTGGCGCGACGACCTCACCGGCGGGAATGCCGATGCCGTTCGTTCGGCAGCCGAAGCTTTTGCAACGCTTGAAGACCCTCAGGCGTCGGGAGCGCTAGCGGAACTACTTTCCAGCGAACGAAACTCTCGTCTGAAGGTACTTTTGATTGATGCTGCGGGCCGAGTCAATACGTCCGTTACTCTTCATGCCTTGGTCCGAATCGCACTCGAGGATTCCGATCCCGAAGCGCGTACAGCGAGCCTCGAACGACTCCAAAGTTCCGGCCGCTTGGCTTTGACAGGCCCTTTTGTTGCGGCACTCCGGTCCCCCAATAACTTTCAAGTGAACTTGGCTGCTGACGGACTGGCCCTTCTAGGCGACGAAAGCTCACTTCGCCCTCTCGTCGAAGCGCTCGTCACGGTACACAAGACACGCACCGGCAATGATTCAGGTGGCGATACCTACTCACTTAACACGGGCACAGGGCAGCACTCGTTTGGCGGAGGGGGCCCTAAAATTATCCAACGCGATCTACAAAACCCTCGTGTGCTGAATGCACTGGTCCAATTGACCGGCGTTAATTTTTTGTACGACGAACTTCGCTGGCGAGAATGGCTTGCTAGTCGAGAGGTCATCGTCTCGGTTGATCTACGCCGCGACCCTTGAGCCTTTCGCTTGGCTGCCACACGTTCTCATCACGTCGAGGTCCAGCGGGTCGAGGCAACGACGCTCGTAGCCACGCGGTCTTCTAGGTTAGGCCTGAAAACCACGAGCAGTAGAAGTGGCAAATACCAAGCCAGCGCAAGCCCGCCGCTATGGGCGTGCCAGAATTGGACTCCCAGCATCAATGCTGCCGATCCGCTCAGAAGTGTCGCTAGGTTTTTTTGGGCTGGCCAAAGAGAGAAACTGAGGCTAAGCCCGAGAAACGCCGCCATAATCGGCACACGGAACCAACCATTCCAGAAGGCCCACACTCCGCTAAGTCCCTCCATGGCAGGCAAGCGAAGGCCAAACATTTGTCGCAACTGTGCGAAGAACATGGCGGTATCGGTTGCCGTAAAGACGAGTGTCGCAATCAAGATTGCAAGCATCAAACCAACCCCCATCAAAAATCGTATCATGCCACGTTGGCGATAGAACGCCAGCCATAAAGGCAACAGGGCAAATGGATAATAAATTGCTCCACACCCAAGACCAATAAGGGCTCCTGAAAGGAAGGGGCGGCGATAGAAAAGAATCGCCCAAACGAGTAACGCCGCAGGCAAGAGATGGGTCACATTACCGGCCCAGAGTGCCGTGTAAGGCAGCATAAGATAAAGTGCCGCCACAGCAAGGCCGAGCTGTGTGTTCTCAAAGTGCCATCGAGCGATCAGCAAGATACCGACAATGATCATCCCCTGGCAGAGGATGGCCATGATTCGGGCTGTCTGCACGTTGCCCGGCGTATCGGGATTCTGTGCTTCGGGGTTTTGAGGGCCTGACTGCTCGGAGGTCTCTTGAGCGACTTCCTCCAAGGCGTCCAGAGGAGCCTCAGCAATCAAAGCCCGCGTTGAGATATGAGGCAGTAAGAAGAGAAGCGAGAAACCAGGGCCATGCGTTGCCAGCGTACTCTGCTCCAACTCAGAAGGTTCACGTTGGCTAAGATGCTCGGCCCGTTGCACGGCGTAGAGGTCACTCTCACTCGGCTGACCGTTTAGCACATTTGCGGTCAAGAAGAACATTAACGACGCCGCTAGAAAACTCAGGCCGCCTGTTGTTAGGTTGGGCTCAAGCAAGGGGCGGCGCACCATCAGAGGATCGGCAAGCATCCGCACCAACAGCAAACCATTGACCAGCATAAGCCAAACGTAGCCGATCTTTTCAACAACTTCTGGCGCATTGCCACGCAAGGCGTGCTCAATGCAGAGCAACCCCGGAGACAAAAAAACCACGAGCCACAGGTCCAGATTCCGAAGGCAAAGAACGCGGTTGAACTTGAAAAACAGCGCGATCGTCAACAAGGACGAAAGATACGCCCAGGAAGTAGGATTGACCCGTTCGTAATGGAAGAGAATCTCGCTCATCGACGCCTAAACCGGAGAGAATGCGGCAGCCCGTTTCGAGCCTGTGCCAAGTGTGAAGAATAGGCAAAGCAGGCCGCTTTGCAAACCGTGAACAACCGCTTTATGCGGGCGGGGACTCACCCAAGCGGAGCCGAGCCTCATCTGCCCAAGGGCTTTCCGGGGCTATTTCTAAAAATTGACGCCAATGGGATTCGGCTAACGAGGGCTCCCCGCTTCGGTCCAAAACCGCTGCTAAGTGAAAATGAGCGTCGGCGTACTGCGGGTGCCGATCGAGTGCCCCCAGGAATGCCGAAACGGCCAACTCGCTCTGTCCGAGTTCGTCGAGCACACAACCAAGGTTCATCCGTGCTTCGACATACTCTTCATCCAGCTCCAAAGCGGCAAAATAACGCTCACGGGCCGCCTGGGGCTCCCCTGCCGCGTAGAGCCATTCCCCCAAAGTAAAATGATCCTCTGCGACGGGATCACTTTGCAACATGACAAGCCGCCACGCGGCGATCGCTTCGCCCAGTTCGCCCTGTTCGCAAAGAGCCTGTGCGTTTCTCCGCGGCTCATCGATCGTTTCTTTATCGTTCGCTATCAAGTCGGTTGAACCGATCGACAGAATCACTCCTGGATCGACTTCACCGCCCTCTTCAAGTAAATCAAAATCGATCCGTAATTGTCCTCCCGGCTCAGTGAGCGATTCACCGCGCCGAACATAAATCCCTCCCTCTTCGATAACAATCGACAATTCCGCAAGCGGACGGTCCATCTTAGGGTAGGCATGTGCGAGTTGGTCCACCAATCGGTCGATACGATCGAGGCTACACTCAGCGGCAAGCAACTCCCCAAGCCGTCTGGCAACGGTAGCTTCGCTAAAGTCGTAGTAGGCCAACCGATTGAGCCGACGCGTCGGCAGTAGATAGCCACGTCTTCCCCAGCGGCGAATCGCTGCAACCGGAACCGACGCCAACTCGGCCAGCATCGCCGGAGTATAGAGCCTTCGGATATCTTGCTCAGGATCGATCAATTCAAGTCGGTCGAGCAAGTCGGTTTCGCTGAGTACCGGACAGCTCACTTCGCTTGCTAATTGGAGAGCCGCTTTCGTTTGGCTGTCGCTCGATTCATCGCCGAGAGCGACAAGCGTCGGAGCCTCGTCCGACAGGGTGCCCCCCTGCTGTTGGATTGCTTTCGCCAATTCCCGGCGCTTCATGCCAGCAAATCGCCCTACGAGCGCCACTCGTTGATCGGCAAGCGGCAAAGGCATTTTAGGCAAATAAAAGGGGAGCGTCGGATACGGGAAAGCACAAAAGCAGGGGGGACTCTGGCGAGTGTTCCCTACGAAGGGGCCCAAGTCAACGCACCCCTAGCCGATGGACTCGAGAATAGGCCCTAGCACAAGCCTGAGCAGCCCATGGACTTAACCACAAACGTCACATACCGGCTCAATTGGCCTGCGAACCATCACGGTTCGCGGGACACGGTAAGTGTATTCAACGGGCACTTTGCGGACGACCGTTCGTGGAACTTGTACCTTTTCGACCTTCGTAACCAGTCGGCAGACGCGTACCTCGTACGGCTCGACCCGCTCTTCACGAACCATTCGGCAAGTTGTCACCGGCACACGGCGGACTCGCTCTTCACAGACCATTCGGCAAACACGCACGGGAATTTGTCGCTCGACCCGTTCGACCACTTGTTTGCACACACGCACCGGCACCCGGCGAACCCGTTCTTCGGCCACCATTCGGCAAACCTGTACCGGCACCTTGCGAACCCGCTGTTCGGACACCATACGAGTAACACTCACCGGAACACATTCGGACACCTGCTGAGGAACATAACTGGTCACAGGCGTTTGAACCGTAACGAGATTTGGCTTCCAAACACGCCGGACCTGTTGCTGAGATGGCGCTTGGGTGGTCACCCACGACAGTCCTGGACGAACGTACTGTGCAGAACCTGTCCGCGGGTCCATCGTCTGTTGAGCGGGCATCCAGCGAAGTCGTGGCCATGAAGTGGCCCCCGGCGTGACGGCAACTTGATTGACATAACAACCTTGGTCGATAACCTGCGGCCTGTAAGTCGTTACCGGACGCATCACCGTGCGCACCCGTTGTTGCTGGACGACTTCCGTAACAGGACGCTGCACACAGTACCGCTCTTCTCGGACCGATGTCTCCAACACGGGTCGCTGGACCGTGTAGCGTTCTTCTCGGACAGAAGTTTCTACGATGTTACGAACCCGGTTGTAACTGGCATCACGATAACGCGTCTCCCAAACGGGCCGTTGGACGGTGTAACGCTCTTC
>JAJRUA010000154.1 GCA_024278035.1 Planctomycetota bacterium
AACCTCTTTCGGCAGACCGCGACTGTCGGACCACGTCGGCCGTTTCGATAAACAGGACGAAATCGCACTCATGGGCCCAACCCGCTTCATACAGCAGGGGGATATCGAGCCCCACGACCCGGGTGCCCGCTGCTTCCGCTGCGGCTAGGTCCGCTTTGAGCCGTTCACGTACGAGGGGATGGACGAGCCCTTCCAGAAACCGCCTATCAGCCGTGGCCCCCTGAGCGAACACTCGCTCCGCGATAGCCGAATTTCGCAAGGCATTTTCAGCATCCAAAATCTCGTCTCCCCATCGTTCGACGAGCGCCGCACGCACGGTCGGCTCAGCCAAAGCGGCATGGGCGTGGCGATCCGCATCCAGGACCACTGCCCCCTGCTCTTCCAAAAGCTGGGCGACAAACGACTTTCCGCTCGCGATACCGCCGGTGAGGCCAATAAGGATCATTCTTTAATCCCGGTTAAGGAGAACCGATCGCTTGTGCGTGGTCCAGGGGTTAGGGGGAGGGGTTTATAAGAACCAAGTACATGGTTCAGCCACCTCGCCTAGCCCCTCCCCCAAAAATGGGGGAGGGGGATACGCGCAAGCGATCCTTTTTTCTCATTTTTAATAATTCAACACTCGGCCCAGTTGTCGCCGGTGCCGATATCGACGAGCAATGGCACCCGCAGCGACGCGACGCCCGTCATTTCTTCGCGTACCAGTTTTTCGAGTTGTGACAACTCATCTTCGGGGGCATCGAAAACCAGTTCATCATGGATTTGGAGGATCAGCTTGGCGCGGAGACCTTCGTCCTTCATTCGCTTATGGACAGCCAGCATGGCCAATTTGATAAGATCAGCCGCCGCGCCTTGGATCACCGTATTGACAGCCGTCCGTTCGGGCAGGTTCATCTGGATTGGTTGGGGACGATCATCGAAGAGATTTCCCTTGGAAGGCTTCGGCCGGCGGACGCCGCTGATGGCCCGTTTGCGTCCGAGCAAAGTTTCGACGTATCCCTGCTCAGCACAAAGCTCAAGCGTGTCGATCATAAAGTCGGCCACGCCGGGGTAGCTGGCGAAGTAATCCGAGATGAACCGGGTCGCTTCGTCTTGAGGGATGCCAAGCGATTTAGCCAAGCCAAACGCACTCTGGCCATAGATGATGCCGAAGTTGACGGCCTTCGCTCCGCGACGCTGCTCGGAGGTCACCTCCTCAAGCGACACGCGGTTCACTTGGCTGGCGACCAGCGTGTGGATGTCTTGCCCCTCGGCGAACGCCCGGCAGAGGGCTTCGTCTTGGGAGTAATGGGCCAGGACACGCAGTTCGACCTGAGAGTAGTCGGCGGTCAGCAGTTTCCAATCGGGTTCGCCCTCCTCTCCTGCCGAGGCGACAAACGCCGAGCGAATCTGCCGCCCCTCTTCGGTGCGGATCGGTATGTTCTGCAAGTTGGGGTCGCTCGAACTGAGGCGCCCCGTCGCGGCGACCATTTGGTTGAACGAACAGTGGACCCGTCCCGTTTCAGGATGGACCAGCACCGGCAGGGCATCGACGTAGGTGCCACGCAGTTTGGCATACTGTCGATGTTCGATGAGGAGTTGGGGAAGCGGATGCTGTTCGGCAAGCAGTTCGAGGACGCTGGCATCGGTGCTGGGCCCTGTTTTGGTCTTCTTGAGAACCGGCAGCCCGATCTCTTGAAACAGCACCTCCGCCAGTTGTTTGGGCGAAGCCAGATTGAACGGGTGGCCGACGATCTCCTCGATCTCTTCGGCCAATTCTTGCGACCGAACGGCGAACCGCTCGCTCAGTTCTGCTAGGCGTCCCTTATCGACTCGCACGCCGTTCCATTCCATCTCGACCAGGACTTCGACGAGCGGCGTCTCGAGGTCGTCGTTGAGCGTTAGCAGAGCCCCACGGTCGAGCCGGTCGTGCAGCAAGGGCCAAAGCCGAAGTGGCACGTCGGCATCCTCACACGCATAATCCGAAACGGTGGCAACAGGGACTTCGTCCATCCGCTTTTGTTTTTTACCCGTGCCGATCAGTTGCTTGATTTTGGTCGTTGTGTGCCCAAGGTAACGCTCAGAAAGGATATCCAGATTATGGCTCCGTTCGCCCGCGTCGAGCAGATAGCTGGCGATCATGGTGTCGAACTCTGTGCCACGGAGCGTGACGCCTGCGCCGCGAAGCACAATAGTATCGTATTTCAGATTTTGGCCCACCTTGGCGATTTCTGGGTTCTCCAGCACGGGACCGAGTTTTTCGAGCACCAGCTCAAGCGGCAAGACCTTGTCTCCCACGGGTCCCCGCACCGGAACGTAGGCCGCTTCTCCCTCGGCCCAGGCAAACGAAAGGCCTACCAACTCGGCCCAGCGTGGCGAAAGAGCGGTCGTCTCCGTATCCACAGCGATCGTCTCACAAGCGGTGAGCTTGGCTGCTAAGTCGCCGAGCGCTTCGGGCGTATCCACCAATTGATAATCGACGTGCCAATCACTTTCGGCAGGTATTTGTTGTGTGCCGAGGGCTGCCGCCCGCTCTGCTAGGCTGCGGAAGCCAAAATCGGCAAACAACTCGGTAAGTCGTTCGTGATTGTGATCGCCCACCTTGGCCGCTTGCCAGTCGATTTCGATCGCCATGTTGCGATCCAGCCGTACCAGTTTTTGCGATAGGAGTGCCGCGTCGCGTCCTTCCTTCAAGTTTTGCTGCCGCTTGGCTCCCTTCACGTTTTTCGCGTTATCAAGAATGTTCTCCAGGTCGCCGTAGGTTTCAAGCAATTCTTTGGCGATCTTCGGTCCGATAAGCGGCACGCCCGGCACGTTATCCACCTTGTCGCCGACGAGTGCCTGAAAATCGACGACTTGCTCGGGGCGCACTCCCCAGTCGGCCATCAGGGCCACATCGTCGTAGACAAGGTCTTTGCGGATGTTGTAAATCGCCGTCTGCGAAGAGATCAGTTGGCGGCAATCCTTGTCGCCCGTCACGAGACGGCAAGTCGCCCCCGCTTCGTCACATAGCCGGGCGACGGTTGCGAGAATGTCGTCCGCCTCGAATCCGGGTACCGCCAGAAAAGGAATGCCGAGCGCTTCGACCACTTCACGGATTTTGGGGAACTGAGAAACAAGTTCGCCAGGGGTCTCGCTACGGTTCGCTTTGTAGCCATCGAACAATTCATTCCGAAACGTACCACCGGGCAGGTCAAAGGCGCAGACCAAAGCGTCGGGCCGTTTCTCTTCGATCAGCTTGAGGAGGTCCTTGGTGAAGCCAAAAATGGCGTTCACGGGCTCACCTCGGGGGCTCGTCATCTCAGGGATCGCATGAAAGACCTGGAAGATGAGCGAATGGGCGTCCACCACATAGACGGTCCACCCAGCCGGGGCATTCGGGGGAGCCAATTCCAGCGGGGCTGGCGGCTGGGAGACCGTCGATTCAGGGCTATCCATGCTGCTCAGCGGCCTCGCCGTGTCCGTAAAATCCGGAAAATCGTTAGAAAACGCGATTTTTGTCACCCAAGGCCTAAGAAAAGGGCCTCTCTCGTGGGCGTTATAGCTCGTTCGTTGACAGGCGCTAATCCCCTAACTAACTTCAACTTAGGAGAAATACTGCCCACCTTGCCAAAGACGCCCCTTGTCCTGGCCAAGCTACCCTTCAAAGTGGGGGGAGCTTGCGTCGCCAAGCATTGGGACAAACACTGTGGCAAACACTTCCTACCTTACCTATCCCTCCACGAAATATGGCTAGCTCAGAAACGAGCTAACCAACGAAACAGACTACTCTCGGGCGCGCCGGCTCTGAGCGGATCTGGCTCGACACCGAATTGAAGGAACCTGTATGGCTGCCCGACAAGACCAATCTCTCAAGATCGGCCTAATCATCACGTCGTTGCTCGTTTTTATCTTGGGCATCGTCGCCTACTTGATGTACAGCTCGTACAACAAGGCAGAGCAACGCGCGACCGATCTTGCTGCCCAAAAAGCGAAAACCGACAATACGGCCCGCGAGTTGATTGTCCAAAGTGAAACCTATCTGACGGCGCTCGGCTTTGATCCTTCGGAGAGTTTCACGGACGTGCAGGAACAGATCGAGAAAGACCAGTCGCAGTACATGTCGAACTTCGACGAAGATAGCCGCACCTACCGCTCGGTGCTGGAGTCGATTTACGAAGAGAATCAAAAGATTGCTCGCCAAGAGGCCGAGGCCAAGGCGATGGTCAAAGAGCTAGAAAATCGACTGGTTGCTCTGGAGGCAGAGAAGGAGGCTCAGATCGAAAAATACAAGGCAACCCTCGAAAAGACCAAACAAGAGCTGGCTTCAGAGCGGACTAATTTTAACCAAGACCGTGCTCGGCTAGAAAAGCAACGTGCCGAATTAACTCAGTCGCGTAAACGGATTACTACGGACTTTGAAAGCCAGATTGCCACCGCCGTTGCCAATCGAGAAGAAGCCCGTGCCGAACTCAGCAAGAGCGAGCGTTCACGCATCAACTTGCTAGAAACGCGCACGCTTGAGTCCCCCAGCTTCGAGGTTGCCGATGGTCGTATTACCTACGTCAATCAGCGGAGTCAGACCGTTTGGATCAATCTGGGGGAATCGGACGCGCTACGTCGTCAGGTTACGTTCAGCGTCTTTGAGTCGGACCTTTCCGAAGCGGATCGAGCGGACAAGAAGGGAAGCATCGAAGTGACTCGCCTGCTCGGTCCCCATTTGGCCGAGGCAAAAATCTCCAGTGACGATCCTCGCAACCCAATTTTGCCTGGAGATCAGGTCTACAGCCAGGTCTGGCAACGTGGCAAGCAGCTTCGTTTTGCTCTGACGGGATTCATCGATCTGGATGAGGATGGGCACAGTGATCTTCAACGAGCGAAGGACCTGATCGCCTTGAACGGAGGCGTGGTGGATTCTTCCGCTGAAGACGATGGGGAGATCGATGGCGAAATGACGATCAACACACGTTACCTCGTTCTCGGCAAACGTCCGACCCAACCGAGCAAGGCAAAGCTCGTCGAGACGTACGACCGGATGAGCAGCGACGCCAACACGCTTGGTGTTGAGCCCATCTCCTTGGTCGATTTCCTCAACCAAATGGGCTACAAGCCGCGTGAAGAGACTGTTCGCTTCGGCCAAGGCGCCAAGCGATCCTCGGGCGGAGCAGGTGGCGGCGGACGGAACTTCCGTTTTCGCACGCCGTGAGGTTGCTACTCCCGTGAGTAGCTCAAGGTCCATTCTCCTTGAGAGCGCGACCTGCCGGTGGCTAGCGCCATGCCGCTCACTCCGTGCCAAAAAGGCGTTCGCGTAGCGCCACGGCTTCTGCGCTGGTTGCATTGGCCAGTAGTTCTGGCTGGACGAAGAGCCCTGCCGGTTCTGACAAGCCTTGATTGGCAGCAAGCGTGCGGAGGAGTCGCTTCTCGGCGGAGCTAAGGCGATGGGCTGTGCAGAGTTCGCGCAACAGCCGGCGAGGGCTGGGGCGAACCGCTTGCGACTCCTTTAGCTTGGAGAGCCAAATGAGCCCTCCCACGATTACCGTCAGCCCTACGATTAGCGCTAGCCCACCGACGATGTCCTCGGTCTGCACGGAAAGATTGCGCCCGCTGAATCGATCGCCCATCCGGCTCCAAGTCGATCTTTGGGCCAAGGGCAAGAGCGCGGAGCAAAGTGTTTCGATCCGAATCATCTATGGAAGCTCCTCTCGAACAACAGCATCGATAAGACCTTGGGCGACTTCGTCCGGCTCAAGCCGGGACAAGCTTGCTTGTGCCGCAGCGCGAACCCCCGGTGCCGAATCCTCGAGCGCCTCCGCAAGTGCCTTAATCAATTCGCGGCTGGGGGGGGCATCGCCAAGCAGTCGGGCTACTTCGACCCGTACGCCCACATCGGTATCGGCAAGGCGGGTTATCAAGAAGTCCGCCAAGGTTTTCGCCATCCCCATCTGCTCAACCATCTCGATCCCCTTGAGCCTCCGGCTGACCGGGCCCGCGGTTAGTTCGCCCTTGATCGTCTCGATCACATTCGGATCGGCCTTGGCAACAAGGGCTCCTGCTTTCAGGCGTTGCTCTTCTGTAAGGTCGTCGTAGTTGTCGCGGAAGTTGGAATAAGAAAGCTCAGGCAACGAACTTTGGGCGGCACTCCGCACCTCTTCTTCCTTATGGTCCAGCATGGCTACGAGCGTCGTTTGGCCACCGGGGACGGCCTTTTTGCGAACCAACTTGGCAGCCGCAGCCGCGACATGGGCTGAGTCATCATCCAAGGCCCGCTCCAGGGAGGCCTTGGCTAAGTGGGACGGCAATTTGGCAATCGCTCGGCAGGCTGCCAGCCGCCCTGCCTCTTCGCCACGCGCTAGAAGCATCTCGATAAACGCAACGACTTCTCGTCGCTTGAGGTGCGACGCAACGGCCAGCTCCACGGCGGTCGCCTGTTGGTCCCCATTGAGCTTCAGCAATACGCCCCACCGTTCGGGCACGGACCAAGCGAACGACTCGATGCGAGCGACATTTTCCCTTGCACGAATCCCGATCGGCGATCCAACAGTGGTGAACATTCTGCGTAAGGCGGGAAGATCATGCCTAGCGGCAGCGATTTGCAATAATTCATCCGGCGAGGCCGAGTCTTTCAGTGCTGCTGAGAGAATCCCTATCGCCCCGGGTGAGGCACTACCTCGCAAGGCTTGCATCAGGTGCTCGTAGCCAGACGCCTCGGGGTTTCGCAAAGTGCGTAACAAAGCGGGTTCGTCGTGAGGGGAAAGCAGTAGCAGGGCATCAATTAACTCTAGATGGCCATGTTCGTTGAACGCCGCAAGCGCCTCACAAAGGGCATTCACTGCGGATCGTCTTGCAAAAGCAGGATCGGCCCCTTTGTGGCGTTTTCCTGGGTGGTAAGCCTCAATCTCCTGATGCAATAGCTGGGCGAGTTCCAAGGCCTCTTTCGCCATGGAACCCGCGTACGGAGATTCTGGCAACATGGCCAGTCGAACGATCGCGGCAATCGCCTCGGTTGCGCCCGCAGCGGTCGCCAATTCCGCCGCGTTGCGCGCAACGACCGCCGAGCCCCGCCGTAAGAATCCTTCGAGGCTCATTCTTAGCGGGGTCCGTGCGTCGCTCTCGGCCAGCGATGCGCGGGTGTCGGCAGCCAATTTCGGCCAGAGGTCTAAAACCCTGGCATGGGCCGCCCTATCATTACGTCGTGCCAACACGCGTGCCGAGCCATCACGCACGGTTTCGCATGGAGAGACGAGGCCCTTGAGCAACAAATCGACCGCCGCCGGATTCACCGTACGGAGCAGCACCCTCAGCGTCGTTTCGACTCCGTTCGCTGGGGGGGGGGCTGAGGACACGGTTATTCAAATCCAATCGACCAATCGAGTGAGCAGACCGGCGCTGGTCGCCGGGTCTACCGAGGAAAACAAGGGCATCGCGCAGCGCCCTTCGTCTCATAACGTATTTTTCGCCTTAAAGCCCGGAGCAGCATGAACCGAAAGGGCCGCAAACCGCCTGCGGATAACCCAAGAGAGGAGTTGCCCTAGAAGAAGGTTCGGCTCAAACTGATAGTACCGATCAGGCTGAAATGCAACGCCCAAATGGCGAATCGCAAAATCTGCCTAACCCTCCCTTTTTACCATGACGTGATGTCCGCTATTCCAAGCCCGCTAACTGCCGAAAAGATATTGGATCGAGAAGGAACGACGCTCCGCGCCCAATTACTCGACATAGCGGCTCTCTTGGATCGCATCGAGAGAGCCGCCGGCGGTGAAAACGCCGAAGCGTTTGCACAGCTTCCGCTTAGCGCGATCCGAGAGTTGCTCATCCCAGGCGACGCCGACCGCGTGGGTCGCATCTTGCGACTCTACAGCCGCTCTTACGATCCGGCATGGCAGGAACGCTTTGCTGAGGAGGGAGCGAGTTGATGGACTATATCGATCCCCACATTCACATGGTCTCGCGTACGACCGACGACTACGCGACGCTCGCCCGAATGGGTTGTGTTGCCGTGAGCGAACCCGCTTTCTGGGCGGGGTACGACCGGGGCACCGTCGATGGCTTCCGCGATTACTTTGAGCAACTCACTTCGTTCGAGCCTTCGCGTGCCGCCGCTTATGGAATTGAGCATTACACGTGGCTCTGTATCAATGCCAAGGAAGCGGAGAACGTCGCTCTGTCGCGCGAAGTGTTGGCGATGATCCCCGAGTTTTTGGATCGCCCTGGCGTGCTAGGAATTGGCGAGATTGGTCTCAACAAAAACACACCGAACGAAGCGACCGTGTTCGCAGAGCACGTGGACTTGGCCGCCCGGCTTGGCGAACTGGTGCTGATCCACACGCCCCACTTGGAGGACAAACTCCAGGGGACGCGAATGATTCTCGACCTGCTAGCCGCCGATGGCCGTTTGGCCGTAGAAGACGTGCTCGTCGATCATGTCGAAGAACATACGGTGGGCTACGTGCTGGACCAAGGCTATTGGGCCGGGATGACACTCTACCCGAACTCAAAATGTACGCCCGCCCGAGCGGCAGATATGGTTGAACGCTTCGGCCCTGAGCGGCTACTGGTCAACTCCGCGGGCGACTGGGGCCCGTCGAAGCCAACGGCGGTGCCCGACTTTATTTTTGAGATGCGTCGTCGCGGACAGACCGAGGCAACCATCCGCCACGTTGTCTTGGACAATCCCCTGGATTTCTTCAGCCGTAGTCGTCGCTTCAAGCTGCCTGAGAGGCTTCGCTAGGAGAGGCAAGAGCGGCTTTTAGCCACGAAAAAAGGGCGTCCCTCGCCGTTCGAGGGACGCCCTTCTTGATTCAGGCAAACAGAAAAAACTTCGTCGTCGCCGATCGACGCGGCTGGGAGTCTGAGACCAGCCGCGTCGTCAGTTGACGAACGTTTTCTGCTAGTAGCGGAAAATGATATCCGCTGTAAAGCGGCTGGCCATGACATCCTCGCGATCAGTAAGCGGCTTCTCCCAAGCGAGGCCGTATTCCGTCCTGGGGTTCGGCTTGTACTTCATGCCGAGAGCTCCCGTGACGATGCCACCTTCCGCTCCAGCAGAGCCGAAGTTGAAGAGGTCGCCACCCTCAATGCCGGTCACACCCAGGCGATCGTCTCCGCCGTCGGTCCAGTAGAACCAGTTGAGTTCTGCCAAACCGTACCATCCCTTGCGGAATTGGTAGTCGTAGTGATTGGACCAGAAGACCCACGAGGAGTTGGCGTCGGTATCGATGGGAAGTGTTCCACCAATCGTGCTAAGGAAGTGGCCATTGCAGCCAACCTTTGTACCACCGGTAAGGAAGAGGTTAATTTCTCCATCCCCGCGGGCTTGAAGCGTGCGGGGCGTTCCCCAAGGAGCCATGTAAGTCAAACCGGCTGACACGAGCTGTTGCTTACGAGCGTCACGATGCAGAGCGTACTTGACACCAATGTTCATATCAGCCCAGCCATCTTGGACCAGTGCGTTAGAAGAGGCGGCGTAGCCGTCCTTCGTTGCGATAAGCGAAAGCTTGTCTGTCAGGCGTGCCCGAATTTGTGCGGCGAAGAGTTTAATCGTTCCTCCACCGGCAGCCGTCGGAACGTTATGGTTGATGTAGATGAACCGAATTTCTGTAACGTTTCGCGGGTCCTCAAAGTAAACCGGGTTGGTCATCGGGCTGATGAACTCATCGAAGCCCCCTTCCGATTTACAAGCGAAGCTGCTCAGCAGCTTTTCAGGAAGTGCACAAGTGGTGCCGCAAGGGTCGTAAGTCAGAACGCCTCGTCCAAGAAGACCGCAGTTTTCTAGAGGACTACAGCAACCACTTC
>JAJRUA010000155.1 GCA_024278035.1 Planctomycetota bacterium
AAAACGACCGAACACAATTTAGAGATTTTCCGTCGCGTGGAAGAGCTGCTCGAACTCGGCTCTCCGCTCTTGGTCGGCCATTCACGCAAGCGTTTCTTCGGCGAATTGCTGTGCGATCCCGAGGCAGACCGTACGGCTGCTACCATCGGAGCGAGCCTCGCGCTAGCATTCAAAGGCGTGCCAATCATCCGCGTCCACGACGTACGGGCCGTAAGGGAGGCCCTGCTGGCCTTCACGGCTTGTGGGGGAGTTGCCTAGCCGCAGGCGGAAGCCGCGGCCCTTTCGCGGGAAATTGTCGCCCATTTCCGCGGCTTCCGCCTGCGGCTAGGACAATTCAATACAGACTTTGCCGTTCTCCTGGCCCCCTCGGCATCGCCGTTGACCCTGATAGAAGAGGCTGGGATACTATCGGGGCTGTCCTGCTCTCATTTTTTTGCCCGAATGACCAACCGCTATGGCTACCGCAACCCAAGCCGTCACTGATCTTGCCGCGTATTGTCGTGATGTAGCCGAACGGGCGAAGCGGGCTTCTGCCGAACTGGCTGTGGTCTCTGGCGGGGCAAAAATTAAATGGCTCCGCCGGTCGGCGGAACTTTTACGCACCAGCACCGATAAGCTTAGCGCTGCGAACAAACTCGATCTTGCTGCTGCCCCTGATTACGGTCTGACCGATGCCGCTGTCGATCGCTTGCGACTCACGCCAGAGCGGATTGAAGGAATCGCGGTCGGCCTCGAAGAAGTCGCCATGCTCCGCGAACCGATCGGTGCGGTGATGGATTCGACCATTCGCCCCAACAGTTTGCGGATCGATAAAATCCGTGTTCCACTTGGCGTTGTTTTTTTCATTTACGAGTCGCGTCCGAACGTGACGGCTGACGCGGCGGCCATTTGTGCCAAAGCGGGCAATGCCGTCATTCTGCGTGGCGGCAAAGAAGCGATCCACTCTAGTCAAGCGATTGTCGAGCTGCTCGCCCAAGCCGCCAAAGAAGCGGGCCTTCCTGCCGATGCCGTGCAACTTGTCAACACGACCGATCGAGACGCCGTCGGCCATTTTCTTTCGATGAACGATTGTATTGACGTGGCGATTCCGCGCGGAGGCGAAGGGCTCATTCGCCGCGTTTCTGCTGAGGCGACCATGCCGGTCATTAAGCACTTCGACGGCAATTGCCACGTTTATCTCGACGCGGCGGCAGAGCCCACGATGGCGGTAGAAATCACCATCAATAGTAAAACCCATCGCTATGGCGTTTGCAACGCGGCGGAGTCGCTTGTGGTTCATGCCGATGTGGCGGCGGAGCTGTTGCCGAAGGTTGGCAAGGCGCTTGCTGAGGCGGGGGTCGAGCTGCGTGGTGATCCGCGCGTTTGCGAACTCGTTCCGACGGCCCAGCCCGCAACCGAAAAAGATCACCGTGCCGAGTACCTTGCTCCCGTGATGTCGGCCCTTGTGGTCGGATCGATCAACGAGGCGATTGAGCACATCAACGCATACGGTTCGCACCATACCGACACGATCGTAACAACCAACCTGGAAGCCTCGCGCGAGTTCGCTGCCCGGGTGGATAGTGCGGCCGTAATGATTAACGCCAGCACCCGATTCAGCGATGGTGGCGAGTTTGGCCTAGGTGCCGAGATTGGCATCAGTACCGATAAGTTTCACGCCCGCGGGCCATGCGGCGTCGAAGAGCTAACCAGTTACAAATACGTAGTCCAAGGAACGGGCCAAATCCGCGATTAGCAGTTTGATTTCACCACAGAGAACACGGAGAAAAAAGAATGTCGTGTCACCCCTCCCCCTTTTGGGGAAGGAGGCGAGGTCAAGGGTTTAGAATCCGTGTACTTGGTTCAGCCCCCTCCCCCAAAAGGGGGAGGGGGATACCTCACTGTTGCGATTATTTGACCAGTGCATGCAAGGAAGCCTGCGTTTGTTAGGAAGTAAAAATCATGGACGATGTTCTCAATCAAGACGAAATTGAAAGGTTGCTCGGCTCGGCCGGCGCAGGGGCGGCAGCGCCGCCTCCGGAACCGAAGGCGGGAGCGTCGAAAGCGGCAACGGGCCCGGCTGCGCCTTCACAGACGACGTCACGGGCCACGATGTCCTTGCCTTCGTCATGGGATGCAGGGGAGATCACCGCCAACATCGTGCCTCTTCCGCCACCCAAAGAAAAAGTCACCACCTACGACTTCAAACGACCCGAGCGGGTTGGCAAAGAGCAGATGCGGGCTCTTCAGACGATGCACGAAGGGTTTGGCCGAAACTACGGAGCCGCTCTCTCCGCCCTGTTGCGGACCATTGTCGAAGTCAAGCTGACGAGCGTCGATCAACTCACCTACAGCGAGTTTGTTTTCAGTCTTGAGAACCCAACCTGCTTTAACTTAATCAATGCTCAGCCGCTCGAAGGGCAGTTGATTCTCGATATCAACCCCTCGCTTCTCTTTCCGATTATCGATCGCCTGCTCGGTGGCGGCTCCGATACGTCGCCTCCCGCCCGACGTCCACTGACTGAAATCGAGTTGCGGCTTGTTACCCGAATCACCGACCTCTTCTTGGCTGAAATGCACCATGCGTGGGAAAATGTGATTGACCTGACCTTGGAAGTCGATAACGTCGAGAGCAACCCCCAACTGGTTCAAATCGTTCCGCCGAATGAAGTGGTGGTGCTCATTAGCTTCGAGCTAACCCTTGGCGAAGTGCGCGGCATGATGAACCTCTGTATTCCGTTTAATTCGATCGAGCGAATCAGCAACAAACTGAGCGCCAACAGTTGGGTCAGCTACAGCAAAAAACCGTCTACGCCCGAGTCGATCCAGCAAATAGGCGATCAGTTGGGCGAATCGATCGTTGAGGTTGTCGTCGAAATGGCTGACTCGAAAATCGCCACGAGCGATCTTATCGGGCTCCGTGTGGGCGATATTATCACCACGGAAAAAGACATTCACGGGCCGCTCAAAGTCTCCGTCGGTGGCCTCAATAAGTTCCACGCCTCTCCCGGCGAACACAAAGGCCGCAAAGCAGTGCAAATCACCGAAGCGATCGAAGAGCAGCACATCGATGTCGGCAAAGCGGCTGGGTAGGAAGCTGGACAGGATTGATGGGATGGAAGTAAGATACACGAATGATTTCTCCCCCCAATGTTCGTGAAGGGTACAATCGCTGGGCAAGCGTTTACGATCACGATGCCAATCCGATGCTGGTGCTTGAAGAGCCCGTTGTTAAGGTTGCAGCTGGCAGCGTTCTTGATTGTGTTGCCCTTGATCTTGGCTGCGGAACAGGCCGACACGCATCATGGCTAGCGGAGGCAGGCGCTAAAGTAACAGCCCTAGATTTTTCTTCGGGCATGTTAGAGGTCGCAAGCCAAAAACCGAATGCTGAGAAAATTCGTTTCATCGAACATGACTTGCACAAGCCGTTACCTTTCGATGCGGATTTTGATCTTATTATCTGCGGATTGGTGCTTGAACACATTAGTGAAATCCACCCCTTCTTCAGCGAAATCTTGCGCGTATTGAAACCTGGCGGTCGTGCCATTATCTCGACGATGCACCCGGCCATGTTTCTCAAGGGATCAAAAGCCCGATTCACCGATCCTGAATCCGGCAAAACCGTGGAGCCAGGCAGCTTCAATCACTCCATCAGCTCATGCGTCATGGCGGCAGTTGAATGCGGATTCAATTTGTTCAATCTCACCGAGCATTCTCCCGATACCGAGCTGGCAAGCCAGTTCCCGCGAGCTGAAAAGTACATCGGATGGCCCATGCTGGTAGTTCTTTCATTGTCGAAAGCAAGTGCAGGCTGATCGAAACCACCACTGGTTTTTCCCGAATGCCCCGGATGCAGGGCCACCCAAAAGGTGTGTGAACCGCGGGCTAGCGCCGGGCGGCTGATTTCGGGGGAGTTCCTTGTTCGTGCCATAGGGAATCTTTTGTTGTTAGGCCGTGGAGTGCGCTTGCGATTTGGGCGGTTCGGCGGAGCGCTTCGCCTAGTGCTGTGGCCCACGGGCCATTGCGGGCTCGTTCCCAACCTACCTTGGCCAGTGCAATCGCTGGGTCATCATCGGTAGCAAGAGGCTCGGCGGGCAGCCGGTCGTAGTACTCGCGAAACATTGTGGTCGAAGCAAAAAACGATCGCATACCGTATTGATCAGCCAGCGCTGCCTGAAGCCGTAGGCAGGCGTGTTCGTGAACCTTCTTGGCGGGGTCGAAGTTGTCGAGTCCCCAATCGAGTTGATGCAGGCTTTCGGGCCCTTCGCACAGAGCATGACAGACTTCATGGAAAACCATTTGGGCCAAGCAGTCGTCGGGGTCCAATGTTTCGGGTGTGCCGATGGTTAGGATCCCGTCCCCGTTCCATGAGGCATTCACTTCGTCGCTGCGTTCGATTCGCATACCCATTCGCGCAGCCGCATCGATCCAGACGAGAGAGAGAGGATCGGTGTAGGTTTTTTCGATTTTTCGCACTAGAGTTTGCACAGGTGGTCGGGAGGAGGGGGCGAGAATTCGATGAGAGCCGTGTCGTCTCGACCACGGCGAATTGTGAAAGCACGCCGTGGTCGAGACGACACGGCTCTCTGCCTTAAACCGTTATGGGTTCTTCCAGCACACCGCGGAGGCGGGGCCACATCCAGAGTGATTCGAGTGCCATCCAAAATTGTAGTGTGAGGATCGCTACGCCGAAGCCGAGCAGCGGCCAGTTGCGCGCCGGCCAGAAGTCGCAGCGGATTTGTTCGACCATGGCCCAGCCCGGCAGAATGAGCATGAGTACCATGGGCACCACGGCAAAGGCGATCGGCAAGTTTCGCCTTGCCAAGTAAAAAACGATCACCATAAAAGCCAAACCGGCAAGCAATTGGTTGGTCGCACCGAACAGGGGCCACAGAATAAGCCCCCCCGCACCGGGACCACCGGGCCCCGGGATGAGGGCAACCGCACCGCCAACGAGCACGGCCAGCAGTGTCGCCGCATGTTTGCCTTGGAGCGGCCCGATTCGTAAAGAACCGGCAAGTTCCTGGATAACATAACGCTGCAAACGGGTTGCCGTGTCGAGTGTCGTCGCGGCAAAGCAAGCGACCAGCACGGCGATGACGGTCACGGAAAGCTTTCTCGGTAAGCCTAGGGCAGAGATGAAGTTAGCGCCCCCTTCGATGAAGGCCCCCACTTTTTGTTTGAGTTTGTGATTCTTCCACCCGCCGACGGTTTCTACGGTGCCAGCGTTGGTCGTGACGGTGGTGATTTGGGCTTGGTACTTGGACCGCCAGGCGTCGGCACCAGTAAGCCGCTCACCATTCGGCCCTTCGACGCCCATGCCAAGGCCCGCACAGCAGGCGAGAATCACCACCACCGCCAGCGCCCCCTCCAACAACATGCCGCCGTACCCGATGAAACGGGCATCGCCTTCAACATCGATTTGCTTGCTCGTTGTGCCGCTGGCAACAAGGCAATGAAAACCGCTGCACGCACCGCAGGCGATCGTGATAAACAGGAAGGGCCAAATCGGCGGAGCATCGGCGGGAATCTCCGACGCTATTGCTGGGGCTGCCGACAGGTCCGCCTGGCCGCTCAGGCCCGCAACCAACAGCCCTGCGATAAGTAGACCCATGGCTACGAGCAACTGCAAACTGTTGATAAAGTCACGCGGCTGAAGCAAAAGCCAAACCGGTAGCACGGAGGCAATATAACAGTAGACCAGCAGCGCAGCGGTCCACAGGACGACCGGCGTGCCGTACGCACCCAACGCCTCGACCATTGGTGGCGGGATTGGCAACCAATAGGCGCCGACGACGACCGTGACATAAAGCAACACGAGTGCCACAATCGCGGGCCCAAAAAGTCCCCAGCCACGCCGGAAGACGCCCCACCCGATCACAATGGCCAGCGGCATGGCGGTCCAGACGCTGAGCACCGACTCAGGATACTCCGTAAAAAGTACGGCGATCACAAGACCGAAGATGCCAATCACGATCGAGAGAGCGAAAAAGAGCACCGTTAGAAAAAGCAATTTGGCACGGGGGGAAATGATTCGGCCTGCCGCTTCGCCGATCGTTTGGCCCTGGTTGCGGAGGCTAATAACGAGTGCTCCAAAGTCGTGGACCGCTCCGATAAAAATCGATCCCAAGACAACCCACAGCAGGGCCGGCAACCACCCCCAAAAGACGGCAATCGCCGGCCCCACGATCGGCCCCGTCCCGGCGATACTGGTAAAATGGTGCCCAAAAACAACGCTCCGTCGTGTGGGGACGTAGTCAATATCGTCGCGGCAGGCGTGGCTTGGTGTGACCGCCTCGTCATCAAGCTGAAAGACGCGCCGGCTCAGCCAGCCGCCGTAGAGGCAGTAGGCCGCGTAAAGCGTCGCAAACGAACCAAGGGCAACAGCGATCGTTAGCATAAGAAAATCCGAGCGAAGTAATCCGAGCCGACAGGCGGAAGGCGAGCGGTCGCGACGGGGTGGGCAACCGACCACCGGCTTCCGCCCACGACAGAGATTCATTGTAACCTATTCAGCCCCTCGCTTACGTACCGCTTGAAACGGCCCTATAATCGGGGCCCTCACCCATTCGCCTACCGAGAAGGATTCCCCTACCGTGCCTGAACATGTCGTCATCATTGGCAGTGGCCCTGCTGGCTGGACCGCCGCCACTTACGCCGCCCGTGCGAACCTCAAGCCACTTGTCTATGAGGGGGCGATTAGCGAAGAGAACCGCCAGAATAGCACGCTCCCGCTGGGACAATTGGCCCTAACGACCGAAGTCGAGAATTTCCCCGGTTGGCCGGCGGGCGACCTGAGCGAGTACCTTCGCTCGGCACTCGACGAAGAGCACCACTGGCTTGCCGACATGCACAACAAGGAAGGGTGCAGTGGCCCCGAGCTAATGCACTTGATGCGCCAACAGGCCAAAAACTTCGGCGCCCGTATCATTACAGACGACATTGCCGAGGTCGATTTCTCTTCCTCCCCGTTCCGACTCAAGAGCAAAGAGTCACACGCCGAGGCAGGCGACTCGGACGAAGTGGAAGCCCTGGCCGTCATCGTTGCTACGGGGGCGAGTGCCAACTATTTGGGGCTTGAGTCCGAACATGCTTACAAGAACAAGGGGGTCAGCGCTTGTGCTGTGTGCGATGGAGCGTTGCCCCGTTTTCGTGATAAGCCGCTCGTTGTGGTCGGCGGTGGAGACTCGGCAGTGGAAGAGGCCGACTTTCTTTCCAAGTATGCCAGCACGGTTTATTTGGTCGTCCGCCGCGATGAGTTGCGGGCATCGAAAATCATGGGCGAACGGGCGAAGAACAATCCGAAGATCGAGATTCTTTGGAACACCGGCGTAGACGAAGTCTTCGGCGATGAGGATCAGGGCATGACCGGCGTACGGCTGAAATCGACGGCGGGTGAAGCGGACCGGCGGCTCGACGCCACGGGCATGTTCCTCGCGATTGGCCACACACCGAACACGAAGTTCCTCAATGGTCAGCTCGAAACGAACGACAAAGGCTACGTCACCTGGACCGTCCCGTTCCGCACGAACACGAGCGTCGAAGGCGTTTTCGCGGCGGGCGATGTTTCAGACGACCATTACCGCCAAGCCTGCACCGCCGCCGGCACCGGATGCATGGCAGCCCTGGATGCCGAACGCTGGTTGGCCTCGAAAGAATCTTGAACGGAGAGGAGCCCCTTCGGGCCTTCGTGGAAATTTCCCCCTAGCCGCGGCTTCCGCCTGCGGCTACCATTGAAGAATGGGGCTTTGCAATTCTTTCTACGCTTAGAACCGGAAGACTTGCCTACCGTCGCCAACCGCTGTAGTAGTGGCTTGTGTCGCCGTAGCGGGCGGCACCGGTGCTGCCGACAGCGTTCACCACTCGCCCCCCGCCAGCGGGAGAGGCGTAGCTTGCCTGCTGGAGGCGGCGTTCGAGCACC
>JAJRUA010000016.1 GCA_024278035.1 Planctomycetota bacterium
CTACTTGCTCGGAAAGTTTCGTGACGAACTGCCGTTCCCCGAAGTGCCGATTAAGCTTTATCTACGCAAGCGAGAACAGAGCGACACCCGGGACGAGGTGACAGAAGAGAGTTAAGAGTCGCTAGGCGCCAGCTGGCAGTTACCAGTTGGGCACCTCAAACTAGTGCCTAGCAACTAGCGACTCCCAACTATTTCCAACACAGCCACCTGATCAAGCGGCATATCGCTTACGGTTCGGTCCGTCCCTTGCGAGATCATCACGATTCCAGCAACCCACGCCAGCAAGAAGCCAAAGACTTCGCCGTAGTAGATCAGGCCTTTCCAGCTAAACGCTGTTTTGGGCATCGGTGTGCGGGGTTATAGGGATAAGAAACCTCTTGTTCGGAATTACACCATGAACGCCCCTCCTCGGCAAGCCCTTTTCAAAGGGGGGCCTTCGACGAAAACCACTGCTAGCACTGGAGTTACGTCAACCCGCAACCCCCTAATGCGGCTAGACAGTTGAGACGGGGCAATCTGCGGCGTGTAGGCGAGCCGCCGGTCCACTTTTACGCCCCTTTTACGGAAGTCTCCGGTCGCTGACGCTCGCGGCTCACCAATCCACTTGCGTGTTACTCCGCATTCTGCAATCTCAATTCCACATTCCAGAGCCCCTAGTCTAAGCCGTCCCTCTGAGATAAACTCAGGGGCTCGCATCGTTTCGACGATACCGTTTAGACGTACCGAGGAGACGCGAATGGGCGCGTAGCTCAGTTGGTTAGAGCGCTTGCTTGACATGCAAGAGGTCACAGATTCGAGTTCTGTCGTGCCCACTAAAACGGAGTGGGCGGTCAGCAGTGGACAGTCAGCAGGACGCGCAAGCGATTGACTTTCCACTGCCGACTGCCCACCGCCGACTAAAAGAAGCCCCCCTACCTCAACTGGATCGGCAGGATATCTTGCTGTAAGTGTTGGCACCAAAGGGGTTAGGACTGAATGGCATTAACCTAGCCGTAAGTCCTTAGCTATTCAGCTCTTTCTTCAGTTGCTTTCGCGGTTTGTTCATGAGCTTGTACTTCTTGGGGCTTCGCTTTCTTACCCGTGGTTCGAGCCGATTGGGACGGTCCGGGTTGACGATAAGTGGGGACAGGTCGTCGCCAGGACTGGCGGCTTGCAACCGCAGGGCTAAATGCGAGAAAGAGCAAAATGCCCGATCGGCGACCAACAGGTCGTTCGCCTGGAGTTCCGGATGTAACTCGATGGTCCTGAACATGTCATGGGTTCGTAGCTGCGCGGCCAACATCTTGGTGATCATGCCCGTGCCGGCGTGCAGCATGCCCAACCAATGCGCGACAGGGAAGCCGCAGCCTGGTTTCTGTTGCCCCGGTTGTCCGAAATGGTCCTGTGTAGTTGGGGAGTATCGGGCATCGAAAAACTCGATCCGTCGATAGGGAAGACGCGATATCCGAGCCAACGTGCTGTATCGAACGTTTCTTGGTGCAGCTGCCCAACGCACCGCTGGAGCAACGTGCTGAGTACTTCGAGTTGGACGCGCATCCTCGCTCTACAATAAGCGGCTGCGGTGAATGGCAGGCCAGTCAAGTGCGACAGATGTTCGATGGCCGTGTTGCCGTGCAAGATTTGCACAAAGAAGATTTGAATCGTCATCACCGGATTGAGCGTGGCTTCACGCCAAGTCATGCCTGCTTTGCGGCAAGCCTGGGCGATTGCCGTTTTCGACAATTCCTCGGTCCAATTTTGCTTGAAGTGTTTGATGACATCCGTGATATTGTGCATGATGGGGCCTCTGTTGCGTGTGGAACTGTTTGAACAATTCCATACGCAGGAGGCCCTTCCTGGCCTCACGCAAGCAGTGCTGCGATGGCAATGCTTAACCGTTGCCTAGACGATAGTTGCGACTATGTTAATGCCATTCGAGAATGTCCCCTTTCAATCTGCCCCGATTTCCTTTCCCTTCCCCTTCCCCTGCGTTCTCCGTGCTCTTGGTGGTCCATAATCTTACCACCACAAAAATGAAGAACATTATAGGCAGCGCAAGAACGCCACTAGGTCTTTTTTTTGCTGTTCGCTGAGGCGCGTGCCGAAGACCATGTTGTGGTACTCGACCGTATCTTCGAGCGTTAGCAGACGACCATCATGGAGGTAAGGGGGAGAATCTTTTACGCCCCGTAGTGGGAAAGTTTTGATCGGACCGTCGCCGCTTGCCATGCGGCCCAGGTACTCGTGCGGCTCGAAGAATCGCTCAGCCTGGAAGTCGTGCATCGTGTTGTCGGTGTAGTAGGGTGCCGGGTGGCAGGTGGCACATTTTCCTTGGCCTGAGAAAACTTTCTCTCCTCGCAGTTCTTGCTCGGTCGCTTTGCTAGGGGCAAGATGGCCAAACAAATCGAGCTTCTCGGCTGGCGGGAAGTTGAGAATGGCCATGAACTCGCCCATCGCATGAACCTGCGTCCCTCGTTCGAGGACGTTCACACCCTTCTTCACCGCAATCACCGGATCGCCATCAAAGTAGGCGGCCCGTTGCTCAAACTCCGCAAAGTCTTCAATGGTTTTCAGTGCCCGTTGCGACCCGAAGAGACGCTGGATATTCACACCACGCAGGGTGGGTGTGTCGATACGATGGCGAAAATTCTGGGGGCGAATATCACCGACCAAGTGAGTGGTGGCATTCGTGTGGCCGTTCACATGGCAATCGAAGCAGGTTACGCCGCCGCTTGGCTTGAGAGAACGTCGGTCGTTGGTTGCGTTGAACTGCTGTTGCGGGAAGGCTGAAACCAAAAGCCTCAGGCCTTCAAGTTGCTTTGGATTGAGCAAGCCGTTGAACAATTCAAAGTAGTTTTGCAGTGTGACGACCTTTCCCCGCGATACGTCGCCTAAATCCGTGCGAGTTGTCAGGTAGATGGCTGGCGGAAACTCGGGGATAAGGTGATCGGGAAGATCATAATCGAGGTCAAAACGACTGAGATCGCGTCCTTCTTGCCGCTTAATTTCATCGATATGGAATTGTGGGAAAAGCATCCCCCCTTCTGGATGATTCGGGTGCGGCAAAGGCAAAAAACCTTGCGGCCAGAGCCCTTGCTGACGAATTGCCTCAGGCGATAGGGAAGCAAGTTGATCCCAAGAGGTGATATGAGCGGGCAACTTCACCCGCACGCCCTGCTGAACCGCCTTGCCTCGCGACATGGTAACACTGCCTGCCGGCTTGTTACTCAAATCGTATCGCTTGTTGAGCAAGGCCGCATGTTGGGCAGCGATAGCCGGCTTGGCGGCGGCCATTCGTTTCACAACGGAAGAAAAATCCTCGGTCACGGTGACCGGTGCATAGCTATTGGGATGGGCTGCCCAGGAGAAAGAGGCCCCACTTAGGGCGGCTGTCCCGATCAACATCGCTGCCATCGCGGATTGAAATCGAGTTCTGCTTGGATGCATCGCTAGCTCTCTTTATGTTAAGGGCACAGGCTGAAACGGAGGAGCTTGTTATTTTTCGGCACACTCGGAACAGAGCCCCATCATCTGGACCGAAAAATCTTCCACCTCGAATCCCTGTTGTTTCACGTTGGGCATCTTCAAGGTGTCAAACGGTGCGTGTTCTAAATCGAAAACTCGTTGGCATAGGCGACAAACCAAGTGGTGGTGTCGGTGGACCTTGCCATCAAATCGAATCGCGTTTCCTGGGTGATTCAGCCGTCCGACTAACTCAAACTCGACCAGCAGATCAAGCACTCGGTAGACCGTGGTGCGAGAGACATTGGGCAAGCTCTTCGTAACCGCTTCGTAAACTTGGTCTGCCGTTGGGTGATCGTCTCTTTGTAGCACCGCCTCAAAAACCGTCTGTCGCTGAATCGTGTACGGAATCCCCGCCTCGCGACATCGTTCTTCGAGGCGAGAAAGTTGTTCCGTAATTAGATCTTCTTGGTCCTTCATGTCAAATGATAATCTATACCAACTAGAGCGGGAAGTCAAACACATTAGTAGTTTTGTCTCGTTGTTTTGGCAAAAAAACCGTGTCCGATCCGCCGAGCATATATTTCTCCTTACTAAGGGGATGTCCCTTTCATTGCTAAACGTGGTCTCGCTATTTGGCATCGTCTCCATTGCCGCAGGCAAAGGAGACGATGCGGCTGCTTTCTCTTCCTCCGTGAGCGCAAACGCAAGCCAACGGGTCGCCTGATCCGTCTCGGCTCGGAATCGCGTCACACGCCCCAGCTTTCTTCTCATGTTGCGGAACGAATTCTCAATCGCGTTGGTGCTCAGCAGGTTTTTTGTGCAGCGTGCTGGGTGTACCTCCAGTCGGTGCAACGTGATCAGGTCTTCGCCCGCTTCGTGCAGGCTCTTCAACGCTTTCGCATTGGTCGGCTTCAAGGATATTTCCAGCTCCCGGACCACTTCTTCCCGCTTTCCCTCAAAGATCACTCGGCCCGGGCTGCTCCCGGAACGGAAATACGCTTCACGCGCAGGTGAATGTTTCGTTCTATAAAGCTCCGTCACTTCCGTAGCCATTACTCCGCTGATTATCTCAAGCACACAGTCTCGCAGATAACCGTGGAAGACTCGGGCGGCATCGCCGGTCCGAAACTTGCCACAGCTCTCTCAAAACACTAGATTCATCCATGGTGGTCTCCCCGTCGGCGTCTACCGACGATTAAAACTTGCAAGTTACGATGGTCTAGATTCTCGACTAGCGGGAGACCACCTTCAAGTTTCAACAATTTTGGGAACACTTCTTAACGGAGAGTAGGTTTGCTGACGCATTCTTCAATAAGCATCACGAAAAGACTCCCTGTTCTCCAATGTTTTACGCCCCCATGTCGGGCACCACAAACGGTGCCCGGTACTTGCGGGTTCGCAATTCGTTTGCTGCGTCGCTACCAACGAATTGCTCCGTCTTGGTATCGACTTCTAGCCACGGACCGAGCGAAAGGGCTGGCTTGTTGTCAATTTCCACGTTGTTCGCTCGCAGGTGCCCTGCCATTCGATCGAAGGAACTGCTGAGAAGTGGGTTGGCAGCGATTTGGCCAGCGATCTCACCTGCAATAGTCGCCTTACCGAGACGATGCGAGACGTTTCCCAGGTGGCATAGCGAGCTTGAGAGATGGCCTTCCTGGATATCGGATTTCAAGAGCAAGCGATCTCCTGCAACAACTGCATCAAGCCAATTGTTGATGTGATCGAGGTTGCTATAGAGGTCATCGGCATTCTTCCAGTGCTTGAGTTGCCCTCCTCTCCGATTGTAGGCATACGCTTCGCCGTAATTGACTACATGGACGTACCCTTCTTCGCATTGGATAATTACGCCAATCCCGGAGCCACGGTAACGATCCATCGAGTGCCCCCAGTCCGCTTGGCCTGATTTTGAACGAGGTAGGCCACGTGTCTCAAAAATCAAGGGCGCCGCCGGGTAGTCGTGATAAATGATTTGTGTGTTGGGTGTGTTTCCCGCGTCATCGTAGCCAAGGCGTCCGCTGATACTGATCGACCGGGGTGCAAGTGTTTGCTCCCCAAGAAACCAACGGGCGATATCCATCTGGTGGATCCCTTGGTTACCCGTGTCTCCACTGCCGGTATTAAAATCCCAATGCCAATCGTAGTGCAGCTTGGAGCGAAAAAGGTCACGATTCTCAGCTGGTCCGCACCAGAGATCGTAGTCGATGCTGGCGGGGATTTTGAGTGGCTCGGAAAGCTTGCCTATCGACTTACGCGGTTTGTAACAGGTGCCAATAGCGTATTGTATTTTCCCCAGTCCGTTACCTTGGACCCATGCAACCGCTTCGGACAAGGCGGTACTCGAACGAGATTGCGTGCCACACTGGACGATGCGATTGTGTTTGCGAGCGGCTGCAACGAGTTGGCGACCTTCCCAAACATTGTGACTAATAGGTTTCTCAACATAAACGTGTTTGCCGGCCTGAATCGCAGCAATAGCGATGAGCGAATGAGTGTGATTCGGTGTAGCGATCGAGATGGCATCAATGTCATCTCGCTCAAGCAGGCGGCGGTAGTCGGTGTAAGTATCGATTGGCTGACCGATTCGCTCTTCATGCTCTTTGGTCCGATCAGCGAGTACTTGGCTATCGACGTCACAAATCGCAACGACGCGCTTCCCCATGCCGATGACATGTGAATTGCCCTGGGCACGGACGCCAATCACAGCACATCGAAGGCTATTCGTGTCAGCAGCCGAAGCACGCCCGGCCAAGCCACTGAGTGACCAACCTGCCGCCATCGTGGCGCTGGTGGAAAGAAATTTACGGCGATCGATAGCCATTGTCCTGCCCAAAGTTAAGTTAGGAGAAACGCTAGAAATTCAGGGCCCCCTATGGCTAGAAGCCACTCTTCCCAGTTTAAGCCCAGAGATTTTCTTCGACACGGGCCAATCCGACCCTAGAGAACCCTCTAGTTCACAGGCAACTTACTCTGAGAGCGTTCCCTTGGTGCTCGGAATGCCGGGCGAACGAGGATCGATCTCCACCGACTGGCGTAGCGCCCGGCCAACCGACTTGAACACGGCCTCGGCAATGTGATGGCTATTCCGACCGCGGTGCAGAAGGACATGCAGGTTGCATAGCGCGTTGGCAGCAAACGACTGCCAGAAGTGCTCGATCAGTTCGCTATCGAACTCGCCTATTTTTTCCGTCGGGATCGACGCTTCGTACTCAAACCAGTAGCGCCCGCCGAGGTCGATGGCCGTGGTCACCAAAGCTTCGTCCATTGGTAGCGTGAGGGAGCCGTAGCGGCGGATGTCCCGCTTGTCGCCCAGCGCTTCACGCACCGCCAAACCGAGGCAGATGCCGATGTCTTCAACCGTGTGGTGTTGATCGACCTGTAGATCGCCCTTCGCTTCGACCGACAGGTCCAACCCACCATGTTGGGCCAGAAGCTCCAGCATGTGGTCCAAAAAACCAACGCCGGTGGCTAGCTCCGACTGGCCAGTGCCGTCGAGGTTGATCTTGAGGCGGATCGAGGTCTCGCGGGTGGTTCGGCTGATTTGAGCAATTCGGGACATAAACAACAGTCTACACGGTAGGCGGGTGGGGATAGCTAACGATACCAGCTAGGGGCCCTAAATGAAGGGACGTCAGGCGATTCCGCTCGCCTGCTGGGGGGCAAAACGGTAGGATTGACCGGGCCGAAGCGGTTACAGCGACTCTTCTCACCCGAAAGGAGGACCCCTCAATGCCACGCATGAAACCAGCCGGCCCCGCTACGGGGCCCTTCAAGGGAACGGTCTCTCTCGGCCATTTGGCCAAACTCTGGCATTTGCCAAGACGCGCCGTGCGGCGATTGGTTCAGCAGGGGCGGCTCCCCTTCGTACAAATCGCGGGAAAGATTCGCGTGCCAACGGAACATGCCCGTAAGCCGAAGGACTCTTGAGGCGGCTAATGCTACAGGTGCTACAGGGCCCAATCCAGGCCGGTCTCCGCTTTGAGGCGATCCTCAAACTCACCCAGCAGGCCACCGATCACATCCCACCCATCGGGACGGCGCACCTCAATGTCTCCTTCGCGATTGATACGCACAATGGTCGCATCATGAACGCCCGCCTGCTCAAGGTCTTCGTGATGCAGTTCGTCTTCGACAAGCAGCTTGTCGAGCATAGCGCCGGTCATTTCAATAAAAGCCATGGCCTATTTCCGTAAGGCAAGAGGACGGTAGCAGCATTGCTACTTCCATGCTAACGACAAGCGAGCCCCTTAGGAAGCATTTTCTAAAAGTCGCCTAGGAACTGCCAATTCTTGCATAGGAGAATAGCCCTGGGCTATTCCCTAACAATTGGTTTTGCTTTCTTCTGCTAAAGCTGCCAGTCGGGGGCGAACGCGCGGACTTTTTCAGTGAAGGCAAATAGGGTATCGATATCAACCTGCTCAGTGCGTGTGTCGGGCTTGAACCCCATGCCGTCCATGAGTTGATCGACTTGCTCTTTGTTGGCGTGTTTTTTAAGCGAAGAGACGACATTCGCCCGCAAGAACTTGCGGCGATGGAGGAACAGTGACTTGATGAATTGGTGAAAATAGCGCCGATCAGGGATCGCTGCCCGGCGCTCGGGGTCGATCGTGATTCGTACGATGGCCGAAGTGACTTTGGGGGCAGGCCAAAAGACCTTGGGCGACATCACACGAATGATCTCGGTCTTAGCCTGGCTTTGCATCCAAACGCTCAGTGCACCGTAATCTTTGCTCCACGGCTTGGCGACGATGCGGTCCGCCAGCTCTTTCTGAATCGTCGCAACCATCACGGTGGGCGTATGCTCGCAAAGTAACAGGTTCGAGAGGATCGGCGTGGCGATGTTGTAGGGCAAGTTGGCAACGAGCTTGAATCGGCTATTGGGGGTAAGCCGTAGCGCCTCGCCAACGGTGTCCATCACCTCCGGGGCAAAGAGGTTTTTGTTCTTTAGCGCATCGCAGCAAAGCTGGGTAACATTATCGAATGGCAAAAGGTGCTCAGCAGCCAGCTCGTAGAGATTCGAGTCGATTTCGACCGTCACGACATGCCCTGCTTTCGCTGCCATGAGTGCCGTTAGCGAACCGACCCCTGTGCCAACTTCGAGAACCACGTCGCGATTATCGAGTTCTCCTGAGTCAACAATCATGTTGACGAGGTTCAGGTCAATCAGAAAGTTTTGCCCGTGGCGCGATGCCGGCTCAACGCCGATCTCGCGGAGCCGAGTCATCAAAAACGCTTTGGTTTGTCGTGGCTGGGTCATAGCAGAGGGAGGCTTTCAGATAGCCGCTTCCCCTCGCTCACCAGTCCGGATGCGGAGACAGTCGTCCATCGGAAGGACGAAGATTTTGCCATCCCCGATCTCGCCCGACTCGCCCGTACGCCCCCCTTTGAGGATGGCATTGATGGTCGGTTCGACAAAGTCGTCGTTCACCGCTATCTGCAACTGGACCTTGCGAAGCAGATTGAGCGAGCTTTTGCGTCCTTGATGGACCTCCGTTTGGCCTTTCTGGCGGCCAAAACCTTGGACATCCATGATCGTCAGTCGAACGACCTCGACTTCAGAGAGGGCCGCTTTCACGTCTTCCAGTCGGCTCGGCTGAACGATGGCTAGGATGAATTTCATGAAGGAAGTGGGCCCGCTGGGCGGGCTTCGACGAAAACAGGGTGGACAGCAAGATGCTATTCTAACCACAAAACGTCGACATTAGAACCGGGATAGGCTGCCAACGCAGGAGAAAACGAGCCGGTGGTGTTAGCCACCAGATGTGTGCCCCGCCGGTCCCCGTGAAGTCCGTGGAACGCCTACCCTGCTTCCAAGCAGGTGCCCAACGCCAACAGATCGCCAACCACTTGCAAAGAAGCAAACGCTGTAAAAAACACCCCGGCTTGGACGGACCAGGCGGAGGTACCGCCCAAGCCACGTGGGGCATCCTTCTGGAGGAAGCTCTCAGCGTTTAGCTCTCAGCGGTCAGCCAACTTTGCATTGACCTGACCGCTGATCGCTAAAAGCTGACCGCTACCCACAATTTTTAGTGGGTATAAGCCGCCATGCCGTGTTCGCTAATATCGAGCCCCTGTTGCTCGTCTTCAGGCGAGACTCGCAAGAGGCCCACCGCTTTGAGGATAGAGAACAGAATGAACATCGTGACAAACGACCAAGCGCAGATCGAAGCGGCTCCGCAGGCTTGAACACTAAGGGTCGAGGCATCGGTCATGAGGCCAATCGCAAGACAGCCCCAGATGCCACACAGTCCATGAACGGGCCACGCGCCGACTGGGTCGTCGATCTTGAACTTATCAAGCATCAAAATGCCGGCAATCACAAGGACCCCCGCGACGGCGCCAACGACGATCGCTTGCCAATCGCTCATGCAATCGCAGCAGGCAGTGATGCCTACAAGACCGCCAAGGATGCCGTTAAGCCCCATCGAAAGGTCCGGCTTGCCAAACATGAGCCAGCTCAGCAGTGTCGCAACAAGACCACCGGCACCTGCGGCAAGGGTGGTCGTTACGGCACAGTGCATTGTCATGTCGATATCGCCCGTCCCCTGGAAAGCGAGTTGGCTTCCCGGGTTGAACCCGTACCAGCCGAACCAAAGGATAAAAACACCAAGCCCTGCAAGCGGAATGTTATGACCGGGCATGGGGATGCTTTTGCCGTCCACATAGCGTCCTAAGCGAGGTCCCAGCACAATGGCCCCCGCCAAAGCGGCAAAACCGCCTACTCCATGAACTACGGCTGAGCCGGCAAAATCTTGAAAGCCCATGGCATCCAACCAACCGCCGCCCCATTTCCAGTAACCGCTGATCGGATAGACGAGCCCCGTGAGAATAGCGCTGTAGATCAAGTAACCACTGACCTTCATCCGGCCAGCCACAGCACCCGAGACAATCGTCGCGGCTGTCGCAGCAAATACGGCTTGGAAGAGCCAATCCACCTCAGGTGAGAACGTCCGGTCCGCAGCCGCTTCGTACTCGTCGAGCCCAAAACCACCGAAACCGAAGTAAGGGGAAGGGTCAGCTCCGGTGTAAGAACCGGGATACATTAGCCCAAAACCGACAACGAAGAACAGCAACACGCCGACACAAATGTCCATCGTGTTCTTGAACATGATGTTCACAGCGTTCTTCGACGAGTTGAAGCCCGCTTCGACCATCGAGAAGCCCGCTTGCATAAAGAAAACGAGCACGGCAGCAAGGAACAAAAAGGCGTTGTCCAGGGCGTAGCCGACGCCAAGGTCAACAGCTTCGGCAACGACGGCGGCTTCTTCCGCCGCGGCCTCTTCTTGGGCGAAAGCGACTCCCGAGGGAATCAAAAGGAGGGTGAACAGCAGGGCCAACACCAGTGCCGCCGGGGTTCTTCCCCTAAGGGCAATACTCATCGGTAGGATCCTCTAATACAACAGACAGAAGGAAGTTGAACCCCCCAACAGCGGCGTCTCATCTTTTCCACCTACGCACGCTCTTCGGGGCAGACCACACGATGTGGCCAAGTCATCGCACCGCGCTTTTCGTGCAGCGGGGGCGAAGTCGAGCGTAAACGCAAGCTACGTGCCAGAATGAGCAAGAAATCCACGGGGCATCGAAAAATCGCTTGTGAGAAGTGTATTTCGACCGAAGGAATTGTTTTCTTTCGCTCCGCTACCGGGTTCCGGCCACGCGAATTGCGAAAAGAACGAGCAGTCCCTGCACGCGATCCGGGCAGCAACTAGTGCTTTGTCGCAGCTTAATTTTAGGATTAGCCGTTGAGACGCTAGCCCCGGTTCACGCTAATGACGAATCATGGACAATTCTGCCAAACCCAAAAAGAAGGGTTTTGTTTAAGGACTATCTCCCTGGCGTTTCCCTTCTCTTTTTTCTTCTTTGGTCCCTTCGTGCCTTTGTGGTCCAGCTTTTCGTTGTTCCGTGTTCCGTCGTGGTCCCTTCTTCGGCTCTTAGGCAAAGCATAAAATCACCCAAGATGCAGCCGAGCGGCCATCCGATGCCCATTCCGTTTCGCTCCCCCCCACAAGGTGCCTCAGCCCACAAATTCAAACAGCACAGACCCTGGGCCAATTGCACTGCTATCGTCAGGCGAACCTCTGCTTTATAATGGGGTCTTCTTTTACAATGGGGGGCTTCCTAAACCCCCGCCCCATAACGCCTAGACACCGATTCACGATGCCTGCTGCCACTCCCTGTACGTCGCCCAGTACACTGCCCCGTACGTTGTTTGAGAAAATCTGGGACCAACACGTTGTCCTTGCAGAAGAGGGACGCTCGACCGTTCTCTACATCGACCTGCAATTGGTACACGAAGTCACTAGCGCCCAAGCATTTGAGGGACTACGCCTAGCGGGTCGAAAGCTCCGCCGGCCGGAGCGGACGATCGCAACCGCCGATCACAACGTGCCGACGACCGACCATTCTCTGCCGATTCTCGATCCGATCTCAAAATTGCAGATCGATACGTTGCGTAATAACTGCGCCGAGTTTGGTGTGAAGCACTATGACCTGGGCGATATCAATCAGGGCGTGGTCCACGTCATTGGCCCTGAGCTGGGCTACACCCAGCCCGGCATGACCATCGTTTGTGGCGATAGCCATACGAGCACCCACGGGGCGTTTGGGGCCTTGGCGTTCGGCATTGGCACCAGCGAGGTTGAGCACGTGCTTGCAACGCAAACCCTTTTGCAATCGAAGCCGAAGACGCTGGAACTGCGTGTCGATGGCACTCTCGCGCCGGGCGTTACGGCCAAGGATCTGATTCTCTACTTGATTGGCCAGCTTACCACTTCCGGCGGCACCGGCTACTGCATTGAGTACACAGGCAGCGCGATTCGTTCGCTCACCATGGAAGAACGGATGACCGTTTGCAACATGTCGATCGAGGCGGGGGCGCGATCGGGCATGATCGCTCCTGATGAAACGACGTTCGAGTATCTCAAAGGACGACGCTATGTGCCTCAAGGCGAGGCTTGGGATGAAGCGGTCGCTCGTTGGCGAGAGCTGCCGACCGATGAGGGGGCCTCCTATGATAAGTCGCTTACGTTCGCCGCCGCCGACATCGCTCCGCAAGTCAGTTGGGGAACCAACCCGGGGCAAGTCACGAGCATCACTAGTACGGTCCCCAACCCGACGGATTTTGCGGACCCGACGGACCAAAAAACGACGGCCCTCGCCCTGGAGTACATGGCCCTCACCGCCGGCCAGCCGATTACGGACCTCAAGCTCGACCGTATTTTCATCGGTAGTTGCACCAACGGCCGAATTGAGGACCTGCGCGCCGCCGCCGCCGTGGCCAAGGGCAAGAAGGTGGCCGACCATGTGAGTGCGATGGTCGTTCCTGGCAGTGGCCTTGTAAAACAACAAGCGGAAAAAGAGGGCCTCGACGTTATCTTCAAAGAGGCGGGCTTCGATTGGCGCGAAGCGGGTTGCAGCATGTGCCTAGCGATGAACCCTGACAAGCTCGAACCGGGCGAACGGTGCGCCTCGACCAGCAACCGCAACTTCGAGGGCCGCCAAGGTCGTGGAGGACGCACCCACCTTGTGAGCCCCGCCATGGCCGCCGCCGCCGCGTGTGCGGGCCATTTTGTTGACATCCGCGATTGGAGTTAAAACCAATGGGTAGAATTGTCGCTCAAGTCACTATTGAGAATGCGATTACCCCCGAGAATCGGGGCGAGACGCATGCGCTGGTAGATACCGGAGCTGCCTATCTTACCTTACCATCGGCTTGGCTAGGCAAGTTCGGTGACTTCCATCGCACCGAAACCATTGAATTAGAACTTGCCGATCAGTCGATTATGCACGGGGAGATTTGTGGTCCCGTCTCGATTCAGATTGAAGGCTGCCGGGCCATTTACAGCGAAGTGCTGTTCATTGAAATGAAATCCACCGACGGCCACTACGAACCGCTTATCGGCTATCTCCCGTTAGAGCAAAGCCAGGTTGCCGTCGATATGCTGGGTCATCGTTTGGTCCCTGTCAAACACGCCGACCTCAAGTAGCCGTTAGTTATTTCCCCCTTCCCCTCTTCCACTTTCGTATGAATCCCTTCACTACCCACACCGGCCTCGTCGCGGCGATGGACCGAGCCAATGTTGACACCGACCAAATCATTCCCAAGCAGTTTCTCAAGCGGATCGAACGGACCGGGTTCGGCCAGTTCCTTTTCTGGGACTGGCGCAAGGACGAGCAGGGGAATGACTTGGCTGACTTTGAGCTCAACCGCCCTGAAGCGGCAGGGGCCAGTGTGCTACTGGCTCGGCGAAATTTTGGCAGCGGTTCGAGTCGTGAGCACGCACCCTGGGCGCTCGAAGATTATGGCTTCCGCGTGATTGTCGCCCCCAGCTTCGCCGACATTTTTTACAACAACTGTTTTAAGAACGGCATGTTGCCCATTGTTCTTTCCGAAGAGCAAGTCGAAGAGCTTTTCCAGCGTGCCGCGAAAAACAAGGGCTACGAATTAACGGCTGATCTTGAGAATCTGAAGCTAACGGATGAGCAGGGCCTAGAGATCGCAATCGAAGTCGATCCGTTCCGTCGCCACTGCCTTATCCATGGCCTGGATGACATCGGTCTGACGCTTGAGAAAGAAGAAAAAATCACGACCTTCGAGGCCCAGCACAACCACGCGGCACCGAAAGCAGGTGTTTGATTGCCCGAAAACTTTTTGGCACAAAAATCACGCGGGACACGGAAAATGCTTTGCCATAGGTACTCTGGGTTCTCGCTCTTCTCTGTTGCTCTGTCTTCTCTGTTGATGGTCGCCTCCCTTGGCTCTGCCGTAGAGACAACGATAATCGCCACAGGACTGGATCGCCCCACCGCGGTTGCCGTGGTGGGTGAACAGGTTTTCTATGCTGACGCGGCAGGTCTGCACTCTTTAGATAAAGTGGCGACGCCCTCACTGAGCGGAGCCATTCACTCGCTAGCGGGCTTTGGTAACGAGCGGCTCATCGTTAGTGCCGAGGATGTGAGCCTTTGGTCGTTTATGGTCGATCCTCTTCGATTGGAATTGAATCAGACCGTACGAACAGTTGGTAATACGAACTCGAAACCGTTTACATCGCTAACGATTGATGAGCGTCATGCATTTGCTCTTCGTAATGGGAGAATCTACCGAAGTCGTCGTGCGGGCAAAGGTTTGACCAGTTTGCGAGCCTTCGGCACGTCGTGGGCTGGGGGCATCAGGGCCCTAGCACTCAACGAGCGTGGTTACCTAGTCCTTCTACAGGCCGATGAGGCAGCCGACACTTGGCGACTCGTTTTTTGTGATCCTAACGCACCGGAAGGCGAGCCGCTGGCCGCTTGGAAAGTCCCCTTAGCGGAACCCCTTGCACTGGCTTACAGTCCCGTTCCTTCGCCCACCGAACACCAGCTTTATGCCCTAGGCTCGGACGGCGTCTATCGGCTCGACGCTGCTGTGGGCGACACGATCGGGATAACCAGAATTGCCTCAATAGCTCATCCTATCGCCATGGCCTTCGCCCCGAACGGCCTATTGTACGTCGCCACGTTGACAGACGACGGCGCAGGCGTTCTGCTTCGACTGGATGGCTCGCTATAAAGAACTGCTCCCTCAACACGAAATATCTCATGCCGTCACGTCTTGAAAAAATAGTGGCCATGCTCGCCGACGATCCGGGCGATACGTTCCTGCGTTACAGTCTGGCGATGGAACTCGATAAAGAGGGGGACCACGCGGCGAGCCTTGCTCGGTTTGCCGAGCTAACCAAGGATGCCACGCCCTACGTACCGGCCTACTTTATGGCGGCCCAGCAACTTGCCCGGCTTGGCCGAACCGAAGAGGCACGCGCCCAGCTACGCACCGGAATCGAAGAGGCTCGCACTCAGGGCGACACCCACGCCGCCGCCGAAATGAGCGATTTCCTCACCTCACTCGGTGCCGAAGAATAGGTTTTTAGCAGGCCCACGTTTCAGACAGGATTGCGGCCGAAGCAGGCAAGGCACATGTCGTCGCTTTGGGCATAGCCATCGACGAACTTCCGTACGTCGTCTAGCACATGCCGGCCTAGCTCTTCGACCGAAGTCGCCGAGACCGCCACCTGTGTGGCCAATCGCTCTAAGCCGTAAAGCTCTTGCTCCGAGTTCATCGCCTCGCTAAAGCCATCCGTAAAGAGCGTGATCGATTCATCCGGGCCGAGGGTGAGCGTCATCGAATCGAACTCGTAGTCACCGACGATGCCGATGGGGAGGCCTGAGATTTCTTCGGAAATTTCCTCGACGCTCCCCTCCTGCTTACGCAGAAAGGGAGGCATGTGCCCCGCGTTGACAATCGTCACTTCGTGCGTCGCCGGATCGACAATGGTAAAAATCATCGTAACGAACCGGTCATCAAGCCCCTGTTCGGCAAAGGACCGGTTAACGTAGTTGACGGCACTCGCCAAATCTGGCTCCGTCGCCAAAGCGAAACGAACATCGCTCGACAACTTGGCCATGATGATTGCCGCGGCAACGCCCTTGCCCGCCACGTCGCCCAGGACGACCGCAAACCGGCCGCCGGGAAGAGGCACGTAATCGTAGTAGTCGCCCCCCACCTGTCGGGCCGATTCGTAATAGTCAAAGAATCCGTAACCCGAAACACTCGGCGGACTTGACGGAAGAATCGCCCGCTGCATTCGGCTGGCTAATTCTAGGTCGCGCTGCAAGGCACGCTGAGCCATCACCTGGTCGTGCATCTTTGCGTTATCGACGGCCACCGCCGCTTGGCTCGCCACAGCAGCCAGCACCTCCAGGTCGTCGTCCGTGAATCGGTTCCCTTGATTGAGCGTATCGACCTGAATCACGCCAAACGCTTCGCCCTCACTGTTGATAAGCGGCACACACATCATTGAGCGAATCTTAAAATCGGCGATCGACTGGGCCATGTCAAAACGCTCGTCGCTTGCCGCGTCGGCAGAGAGAATGGCTATCTTGCCCGACATCGCTTCTTGGACCACCGTGCGACTGATTCGCATCTTGTCTTCCAAGTCGCCCCGACGGCTCTTCGCCGCTACCGGCACGAGCGGTGCGTCGGGCGTGGGACGCATGATGACAAAGGCTCGATCGGCTTGCGTGAAAATCTTGAACAGACTCTCCAGCAGCTTCGGCAAAACTTCGTCGATTGACAGCGCTCGCCCCAAACCTTGGGAAATCTCAATCAGCGCGGCCAGCTTCACTTCGGGTCGAGCCGACATGGACCACCCGACCCCACCACTGCCGCCACCACCAAGCTCGATTGTCGCCATGACGTTGGCCCTACCGCCGTCGTCTTCCTCAGGGCGAGCCATCTGAATGAGCGTCGATTCGTCGGTAGGCGACATCCCTCCCAGCAAGGTGGGCGGTTGGGGAGACGCAACAGCCGACTCGAACATCAACTCTTGATCACAAATCAAGATACGATCTCCATGGACCAGTGGCATCGTCCCGGCGACACGCTCGCCGTTGACGAATGTCCCGTTACGACTGCCCAGGTCTTCCAGCTCAAAGTCGTTGCTATTTTGCACAATTGCCGCATGGTGCCGGCTTACTGCCGCCACATCGAGCGCAATCTCACAGTCCACACTCCGGCCAATGACCGAGCGCTCGCCCGTCAAGTCGAACCGCTTGCCAGGGTCGTTGCCTTGGACAATTTTCAGATGGGGAATCGCCATAGGGACGTGCGTGGTTACCTAGATTTCAGGTGGCTGGTGAAGAGCCCCGATTTTAGGGGACGCTCGCAACTTGAGGAACCCATGAGAGCCCGTCGTCTCAACTTAGACATTAGCCCCGGGCGCAAGCCTGGGGTTGAGCCCTCCCAGAACCCCGGGCCTGCGCCCGGGGCTAAGAGCCCTCCCTTGGCATAGCGATTCCCTTCTTTCTTAGTCCGCTGAGACTTGATTTTCCAAGTTCTACAGCCTACGGTCTAGGGATAACGGTCTGTCTTCTTGGGGATTGGTGTAATCGGTAGCACGATGGATTCTGATTCCATTAGTCGGGGTTCAAGTCCCTGATCCCCAGCTTGTTTAAACCCCGGCATTTGCTGGGGTTTTCTTCTTCCCAGGGGTGTGCCGCCCCTGGGCAATGGTACCTCCCTCACAAAACATTGGCCAATTCGTTGCTCGCCTCCGACACGTAGAATGCGATAGCCCAGCACTTACGGACCGAGTCGGTCCCCTAAAATTACGCAGCAATGCCGAATACCCTTCGGCATCGGCTCCCTTTTTTCCGCGAACCGGTTATCATCGGTAGGCGTACAGAACTCACCTAACTACCTCCCGCTAAAGCAGTCGGGCTCCCGCCAAAACTGCCTGGCAATCGAGGATTCACGCGTTAAGGAACCTGCTGTGGCGACCGATCCTCCTTTTGATAACGCGCAAACAATCGCGTCGCCGGTTACCGGTTTGCCTAGCGAGGCCTCTCTCTCAATCGAGCGCATCTCTGCAGAGACAGTGTCCGATTTGACTCGCGGCTCGGGGGCCCTCCAAGCTGCGGCTCGCGGTTTAGTTCGCCTGGTGGAAGGAAGCACCCCCCAACTCAAAAGCGAAACCAACAAGATACTTCAGCGTCGCCTCCTGATTGTTGCTTCGCTTTTCGTCGCCGGATTTCTTGCTTTCTTGTTGCGAGGAGCTTTTAGCAACGCCCCTGAATACACCAACTATGGTTTGCTGTTCTACTCCGAGTTGGCAGTAACAGCGGCGCTCGTGGGGATCGTCGCTGCGCTTTCACTTGTGAAAGATTTGTGCGCCATACCGTTACGCCTAATCGAGTTTTTGACGTTCAGTTTGCCAGCCTTTGTCTTCACGCTTCTTACCCAGAGAAGAATCTACACAGCGGTCAACCTGAGCGAAGGCGCATATCTGCCGGTCGTGATCGTTCCTTGGATGATCCTGATCTTCACTTACGCGCTGTTCATTCCCAACACATGGCGCCGGTCTTTGAGGTTGATTATTCCCTTCGGAACGATTCCGGTTCTCATTAGCTACTGGCAGCATCACACTTGTGAGGGTTTTCAGAATTGCATAAAGCAAGATATCTTTGCCAGCTATCATGTCGAACAGGGGATCGTCATGTTGCTGACGATCGTTACCTCGGTGATTGGTGTTTACACGATCAACACGTTGCGGCGTGAGGCGTTTGAGGCAAAGCAGCTTGGGCAGTACCAATTGAAAGAGCGGATCGGTTCGGGCGGGATGGGAGAGGTTTATCTGGCGGAGCACCAAATGATGAAGCGTCCTTGTGCCATCAAGATAATTCGTCCGGAAAAAGCAGGGGATCCTCGTGTTCTTGCCCGTTTTGAGCGTGAGGTCCGCTCCACAGCCAAGCTGTCGCATTGGAACTCGATTGATGTTTACGATTATGGCAGCACCGAGGATGGCACGTTTTACTATGTGATGGAGTACCTACCGGGCCACAACCTGGGGGAACTCGTCGAGATGGAGGGAGCCCTCTCCCCGGCACGGACGATTTACCTGATGCAGCAAGTTTGCAGGGCCCTTTCCGAGGCCCATGCAATCGGTTTGGTTCACCGCGATATCAAGCCTGCCAACATCTTTTGTGCCTACCGTGGGGGCGAGTTCGATGTGGCCAAGCTACTCGACTTCGGCCTTGCCAAGCCAGTCTTTGCGGATTCGGGGGATGACAACCCTGAGCTAACGCAAGAGGGAGCGATCACCGGTTCGCCTCTGTTCATGTCACCTGAACAGGCCACAGGCGAGAGAGAAGCAGACATCCGCAGCGATGTTTATTCGCTCGGATGTGTTCTCTACTTTTTGCTCACGGGAAAACCTCCCTATCCCTACAAAAAATCGGTTAAGGTCATCATCGCCCACGCTTCGGAGCCCGTCGTTCCGCCGCGCGAACATCGGACCGAACTACCGATTGAGCTGGAAGAGATCGTTCTTCGTTGTCTTGAGAAGGATGCGGAAGACCGTTTCCAAACCGCGGAGGAATTGCGCCGGGCGCTAGCCGAAGTGCCACTGGCCGACACCTGGACCGCCGAACTGGCCGCCGATTGGTGGAACTGCAACGCCTGCCCCGAGCGCAAAGCCATGGCCGCCGCCGTCCTGGAAGCCGCCGCCGTTTAGTCGGTTCGGTTGGCAACGCCATCGTTTCCTCGCCGTCCCCGGCGAGGAAACATTACCGAATCGTTTTACGAACAGGCAACGCCAGCCCTACGGCGATCAGCAACGACAGCGTCCCTGGCTCAGGCACTACGACTGCCATGAAGAAACTGCCTGGCATGGAAGACATTTCCATATCGGTGTTCCAGGCAAGAATGTCGGTTAGCGTCAACGTACTGAAGTCGATCATCGCAGCGATGTCGTTCTCGAACAGTGAGGAGTCGCCCGTGTAGAAGAAGCGGTCGCCATCGCGGGAGCGGGTGAATTGATCCACGAGGGCTGTTCCCATCAACTCACCAACACTGGCACCGTCCAGAAGATCCTCGGCCAGGGCTCCGACCCAAGGGTCGATGTTATCGACACTACCATACAACAAAAGCAACTTGGCTTGGACGGTGGCGTCGGAAGTGATTTCAGCAAAACTCGCAACCTCTTCCAGGCCATAGGCGACACGAAGGGTGTTGTAATCCGGCAAGCCATTGTCACGGCCACGTTGGATGTTGAGCGCTGCGAGGTCGAGGCCCACCCCTCCATCCGGTGTGAAGAGAAAGTTCCTCACGCCATCGACCAATTGCAAGTCGAGTTCATTCGATTGCTGCGTCATAAGCCCCATCAAGGTCTTGTCCACAAGACCGGGATTATCCATAACCAATTGCGGGTTGAAGAAAGCATCTCGTAAGGAAATAGAACCGGCAGATTCGCTCGCAGCGTTCGTCAACATCAACTCCTCGTTGAGCATGCTGTGTCCCAGACGGAAGAAAGCGGTGGAGAATTCGGTGGCAATGCTGGCATCCACTGTGGAATCATAAGCGTAGTCAGCAGCCGAAGGTGCGTACGAACCGAGCAGGGCAGGGAGAAACTCATTGTAAGTGATCGCTTGGACTTGGGCACCTACGATCGATCGGGCCGTTTGGTAGATTCTTTCGTCGTCCCAAGAAACGTCGCCCGCGAAGCTGGTGCTCAACGCGCCAGCCAATCGATTGTGCTCACGCATGAAGAGCGTTTGCAAGGCGATGAGCCCTGTTTGCTCGTTGGCACGAAGATCACCCGCGACAAAAAGGACAGGAGCCCCCAGGTTGCCATCGTCGTTCGGAACGGCTCCGAGGGCCGCCGTCATGTCGTCGGTCGGCAAGAGCAGGCCACCCGCGCTGGAGCGGAGCCGACCACCAGAGAACTCACGTAGGGCGGCGGCTCGTGTCGCATCCGAACCATAAACCATCGAGGCGTCGATGTAGCTCGAAATCTCGTTAACCTGCTGCCGTACGCCCAAGCCATCGCTCAAGAAAACCGAGCGGCTAAAGGGAATCGCCGCCATGCCGTAAGGATCGGAAGCGGGCGAGAGGATCGTCGCCGAGTCGGCACTGTTGGTGATCGTCAGAGACATATCGTGGTCGAGGAACTGCCCCCATTGCCAAACGCCCGAGGTCATCCCTCGTGTATTGGTTGTTGTCGTGATTTGCTCGGACAGGACGTTGCTAATCTCGCGCGGGTTGGCTCGCTCAGCATCGGAGAGGATCGTGTCTCCATTGCCAGCGCCCGGGTAGTCAGCAAACGAACGGCGAACAAGCGTACTTCCGGCAGTCCCCCAGGTGGGGTTCGACAGATTATTGCCCGTACCATCCATCGTGCGGAATTGTGCCTGGGCGAGAGTTGGCGTTAACAACAAGGTGGTCGCCAAGACGATCAACCGAGAGCGAAGGCGAAGGTAGTGAGCGGCAGGGAGTGGGTGGATCATGGTAAGTTAAGTCTGAGGGGGAAAATACTAGGCAATCCGTCTCGCCCAAGTTCCTGCAGGCGTGGCGGCCTCTTCTTCCCCAGGGCTGTCCCGCCACTGGGTTGCGTTGACTGGGTTGCGTTGACCGGGGTCGTTGTTGGTGTCTCTTGGTTTGCAAACGGTTGGCCATTTACCGGAAGGCATGGCTGGGGCAGAGGGCCAAGGTCTTCGCCTAGAGGATCGATCCCTCAAAACAAGGTAATCGGACCCAAAACTCCGGCATCAGCGCGTAGGATAAACAGCACCGAGCCAGTACCCAAAAATGGGCCGGGGCAAAAAAGAAGGACCACCGCCGTCTCACCAGACACCTTGGCCTCAATGTCGATCTTAATGAACGAGGCACTCTAGGCAGTTGAGCCGGTCGTTTGCGTGAATTAGCTTCTCACGTGGCAGTGGTCAATAATTTGGGCAGCGTCGCACACGTAGCCGACCAGAAAAGGGCCGAACTCAGCGTACCGGGCGCTCGCCTCGTCAAATCGCATCTTGTAGACGATGTCTTTAAGATACTTGGGATTCGCTCCCCATAGTGTAACTCCCCATTCCCAATCGTCAAAGCCTAAAGCGACCGTAATTAGCTGGCTCACTTTGCCAGCGAAGGCCATTCCGCTGCGGGCGTGTTCGCCCATTAGGCGGTTTCGCTCTTCTTTGGGGAGCATAAACCAGTTTTCGCCCGTTTTTCGTTTTTTATTCATCGGGTAAAAACAGACGGACGGATAGGGAGGGAACTCGGGCGTAAGTCGTTGCCTGTTCATACCTTCCAGCCGATTGGCATAGGCCTTTAGCTTGGCGTTGTAGGGGGGAGAATCCGCCTCTTCCCCTTCCGCGACGAGCCGGGCACCGTACTGCTCAACCGACGGGACGTACTCACTGATCTCGGTGACCGAAACGAACGAATACTCCGTTTTTAGGACCGCTCCGGCGGGGCCTGCCATCAGCCGCTGATGAACTGCGTCCATTTTTAGCGGGTCGGGATCGAGCAATAGGACTCCGAAATCCGCCTTATGGCCACTCACAATTTGCGTTTGTAAGCGGTTGGGACCGTCTGCGTTTTCAGGATCAAGCTCATCGATCAGGCTCGTAGCAACCGCTTCGCGCTCGTCTTCTGTTAGGTAATGGAGTCGCTCACGGTCGAACGAGTAGTAGAGATGGCTGCAATGCCAAGCGCCGTCTGCCGGAGCAAGCGGGTTGGCTTGGTCCGTTGGTTGATCATCCGTGGTGGGACGGGCAGCGGGACGACTCATTATGGACCTGTTTTTGGGGGTGCCACTGCTGGCTTGTCCAGCAGTGCAAAGTGCCGATTATCCTAACTGACCTGGCATCCATTGCTGGGCAAGCCAGCAGTGGCACTCGTCTCGGGCACGGAATTCAAGAGGAAGAAGCATCCCCACCGGACGGTTTACTGCCAGAAGAACGCCGACGACGCCCACCGCGTGAGCGCCCGCCTTGCGATCCACTGCTCTTCGAGCCACCACTTTTCGTTTCGCTGTCGGAAGCCCCACCGCCATTGCCAGAACTGCTGCTGCGGGAGCCGTTCTTTCGCTCTCCTCCCCCGTCGCGCGAACCACTTCCACCACGAGATCCACCACGGCCCCTTTGCCCATCGCCACGAGTCGATCGGCTCCGCTCACCCCGGCTTCGCTCACCCCGTGCGGCAATGTTCGCATCGACAAGCACGCCAATTGCTTCACGCCAAGTGGTGATATTCTTATGCGTGACTCGTTTGGCAGGTGCCTCCTCTTCTAGCTCATCCTCTTCCGTGCTTTCGTCCGATTCTTGACGTCCACGGGAAGATGGGGCCTCTTCAGGGAGGGGCCCTTCTTCACCGCTCGCAGCATCGCGACCTCGGCCACGCCCGCGTCCCCGGCGGCGACGTGGACGGCGTCCCTTTTTCTCATCCGAGCTTTTCTCTTCCGAGTCTCCCTCTTCGGTCCCTTGCTCTTCAGAAGCAACAACTTCTTCGGCACTCGTCTCCGTAAGAGAATCGTCTGCGCCGGTTGCTTCATCAGTGGTTGCTTCATCAGTGGCCGGTTTACGACGGCGGCGACGTCCACCTCGGCGGCGACGGCGGCGACCGGTCCGCTCAGCCCCCTCTTCCTCGCCCCCTTCTTTATCAACCGCCTCACCTCCTACGATCGCCGTCTCCGATTCACTCACTTCCTCTTCGGGAGCAGAGATCAAATCGTCGGGGAGTTGCTCTTCTTCACTCGCTTGCGGCGGGAGAGTCGCCGCTAACGCTTCAGCCGCCGCTTTCCCGCGGCGTCGACCGGCGAAAGGAAACCAACCAGCAAAGCCACTCGCAGCAGGTTTTTCAGCGACGGGTTTTTCAGCGGCACGGGTCTCAGCGGCACGGGCCGCGGGCTTTGCTTGCGGAGCGGGGGTTGGTTGGGGAGTCGGCTTCGGCTCGTTTTGCGGGGCCGGTTTTTGAGCAATTGGCTTTGTGGGCGGTGATTGCGGTTCTCGACGAGGCTCACGCTTCGCAGTTTCTTGTTTTTTAGGGGCTACTTTTTTGGGTGGCCGCTCCTTGGGTTCTTCCTTTTTGATAGCCTTTGCTTGCTTGGATCTCGTAGTTTGCTTGGATATCGTAGTTTGCTCCGGCGTGTCCGCCCCCAGCTCACTTGCCAGCGAATCCCAACCACCCGATTTTGCCTTGACTGGCTGCTCAGAAGGAGGTGCCGGCTTGGCTGCGGCTTTAGGGGCCGCTGTTTTAGAGGCCGCTGTTTTAGGAAGTGTAGCGGGTTTCGGCTCTTCTTTTGCGGGGACTTGGGGCGAAGTCGAAGGCTTGGCTCCCAAATCCGAGAGCAGCGAGTCCCAGTTATCTTGTGGTTTATCAGCCATTGAACAGGTTTGCCATTTCAGCAGGTCAGAAGGCCAAGCGAAGCATGCTCAGCGGAGCGCGTAAGCCCTCACTCTACCGGGAGTTAGTCCTTTTTCCAAGGTGGCCTTTCACAGCAAAGCCACAAAATGCCCCTGAGGAGACCTTGAGGAGAGGGGGGCAACGCAGCCGCTGCCCGAACCTCCGGCGGCTGACGCCGACGGCTCGCCTCGAAAACACCCCCTCTATTTCACTCGGATGGCGTCACGGTGCTCGTCATGCGAGAATGGTCCCGATTGTCAGCGATCCAGTCTTCGCGGGTGTAGATGACGATCGACGAATCGGTCTCACGAACTTCGAGCTTCTCCAAGCGGAAGCCCATTTCGGTAATCTCGGTGAACAGGTGGTAGGCCAGATTCTCGACCGTCGTCGGCTCATCAAATTTCTTGAACTTGAACGTCTCGCCCGTCCGCCGCATGTGGTCCACGAGCGACGCGTAAAGCGGATCGCCGACGTTGATTAACATTCCGTGGTCATAAAACTCTTTGATGTGCGGTTCAATCTTGGCGTCGAAGTCACCGAAGAGCGTCGTAAACGACCCCGAGCGTTCCACCTCAAAGTGACAGCGTAAGCCATAACGATGGCCATGCAAATTACTGCATTTGTCATGAAGCTCTTCGTTCCGATGAGCCGCATAGAACTTGTAGTCTTTCTGAATAATCATCTTTTATAGCGGATGCCTTTTTCGGTACAGAGACTCGATTAAGGGAAGTAGGGGTTTGTCACGCTGGTTTAGAAAGCGATCAGCCTTCAGCTAAAAAGGAGCTGATCGCTGAAAGCTGATCGCTGACCGTTTCTTTCTAGCCACTGGTAATAAGCGACATGACTTCGGCACGTGTTGATTGGCAAGTCTTGAACACGCCACGTAGCTCGCTAGTGATGGTTTTACTTCCTGGTTTTTTGATGCCACGAATCGACATGCAGGAGTGCTCTGCCTCGATCACCACAGCAACGCCTGCGGAGCCCAGCTTCTCTTCGATTAGGCTAGCAATCTGGTGCGTCATCCGTTCTTGCACTTGGGGCCGTCGGGCGACTTCGTCCACGACACGAGCCAATTTGCTGAGACCAGTCACACGACCTTTGGGAAGATAACCAACATGGGCCACGCCCGAGAAAGGCAACAGATGGTGCTCACACATGCTGGTGAACTGTATGTCTCGAACCAAGACAAGCTCTTCATAGGCTTCGGGGAAGGTCGTCTCAAGATGCCGAGCGGGGTCTTTCCGGAGCCCCTCAAACATCTCGGCATACATCTTGGCAACGCGGCGCGGTGTTTCTAAAAGGCCTTCACGGTCTGGGTCTTCTCCCACGGCGGCGAGGATGGTTCGGACGGCTCCTTGGATCGCTTCGAAATCGACCTCTTTCGTGACGGTGTCACCGAGGGAAGGGCAGCGACCATTGGCGGCGTGGGGAGGGGATGCCGTGGGCATATCCATGTTCTCCGAGAGGGTCGGTATTGAGCGGGCTAGCTAGCTTAAATGTAGAGAGTTAGAGCTGAGAAGCAAGCAAAGCCTGTTTTCGGCGGAAGAAGGGGTACCCTAAAAACGACTGAAATTGGTGCCAGCCGCAGGCGGAAGCCGGCGGTTCATCTGGTTCGACCGCCGGCTTCCGCCTGCGGCTAG
>JAJRUA010000017.1 GCA_024278035.1 Planctomycetota bacterium
CACCCCAACCTTGCGACCGTCCTAGAAGCGATCGGCGAGGAATCGGCCAACGGCATCGCTAGGCCCATTGATGTCCTGGCCCTTCAAGAGCAAGCCAATCCCAGCACCACCACACAGGCTATCGTCGATATCTTGAACGGTATCTATGGAGCGGGAACTTATGCCCGAGGAACCTGGGTGGGTGCGTCATTTGGAGCAGGTCGACCAGCCCTGATCTACAATACGCAAACTGTGGAGTTAATTGCCGAACGGTTTGCCTCAAATGTTAGTAACAGCGGTGGTGCACGACAAACTTTGCGATATCAAATGCGTCCGATTGGCTACGATTCGTCAGCCGACTTTTATGTCTACAACAGCCACTTTAAGGCAAGCCAAGGGACCGCGAACCAAAACCGTCGCGAAGCCGAAGCGATCGAAATTCGTAACAATGCTGACTTCCTTGGAGAAGGGACTAGCATCATTTACGCAGGCGACTTTAATCTCTACACCAGCACCGAACCGGCTTACCAAGAGTTGCTCTCCGCCGGCCCGGGCCAAGCGTTCGATCCGCTGAATCCCTCGAATGTCACGCAATCGTGGAACAATAACCCCGCGTTTTCTGTATTTCATACACAGTCCCCCTGCACTAGTGGCTGTGGAACTGGCGGCGGCGTCGATAGCCGCTTCGACTTTCAGCTTGTTTCGGGGGAAGTGTTGGATGACGAGGGGTTTTCCCTGATCGATAACAGCTACCGCGCTTTCGGCAACAACGGTTCGACCTATAATACCTCTATCAATAACGGTAATTCGATCGTCTTTAACGGAATCACTTCGTTCACGAAGTCGCAAGTCCTTAATGCCCTGGCGACGGCAACGGACCATTTGCCCGTAGTGGCTGATTATCAGGTGCCAGCCATTCTTAATGCGATAACGGAGACGATCCCCGCGACACTTGAGCTTGGCGAGCTCTTTGACCTGGACGTGACCGTGTTCAACGATGCGAATGTCGTCGCTGCGATTGGAGCAGACGAACTCGACTACTCGGTTAGCACAACAGGTGATGTTTCGGGAATATTCTCCGGTATGGACCTAGCCCTCGGAGGGGGCAACCTGTACGACGTTTTGTTCGATACCTCGACTGTCGGTATGAAAACTGGCTCAATTGTCATCTCGACCAGTAGCCAGTCGGCCGCGAACAACCTGATTTCGATCCCGATCAGCTTTGAAGTTCTCGCCGCAACGCTTGCCGGTGACTACAACGGCGACGGCTTTGTTGATGCTGCTGACTACACCACGTGGCGTGATGGCGGGCCTCTGCAAAACGAAACGGCTTCGCTTGGCGTGATCGATGCAGCTGACTATACCGCGTGGGAAAACAACTTCGGTGCCTCGACATCGACGGCAACGTCGATTCCTGAACCCTCTTCACTCGCGGCCTTGATCCTCGCCCTTAGTACCGCTGCTTTGCGACGCCTCCCCCAGGCGACTCGCTGTTAGTTCCGCCCGACTCGGGCTAGACTCGTTGGCATGGAGAACAGTAAAAACCAACGCTCCCTTGCCGACGAGACCGTGACCCTTGATACCGACCGCCGCCGGCGATGTGGCTATTCGGAGGTCGTCTACGGCGAAGGGAAATCGGCGGAGACGATTGCCGCGATCCTCGCTGCTCAGCTCGAAGCGAAGGAGACGGGGTTGGTCACTCGCCTTACGCCTGAAATTGCCGACGCTTTACTTAAGCGATTTCCCCGGGCGATTCACAATTCGGTGGGGCGGACGCTGCGGGTCGCTCCCGAAGGAATCGAACCTTCGGCCCCTCGGGGCACGGTGGCTGTTATTACGGCCGGTTCGACCGACCAGCCGGTTGCCGAAGAGGCGGCGGAGACGCTTCTTTGGATGGGTGCCCAAATTGTGCGAGTGAACGATGTGGGCGTTGCCGGACCGCACCGACTGCCGGCACGGCTCGCCGAGTTCGAGTCGGCAGACGCGGTTGTCGTTGTGGCCGGTATGGAAGGGGCCTTGCCGAGCATCGTCGGCGGCTATGTCCGCTGTCCTGTGATTGGAGTGCCGACGAGCGTCGGTTATGGTGCGAACTTCGGTGGCCTCTCGGCCTTGCTGTCGATGCTCAATAGTTGTGCTCCGAATGTTGCGGTTGTAAATATCGATGCCGGCTTCAAGGCGGGCTACATGGCGGGAATGATCGCGGCACGCGTTAACCCCGGGGTCACACGTTAGCCCCGGGGTCACACGTTAGCCCCGGGTCAGTGACCCGGGGCTAAAAAGGGCGAAATGAAACTTATCGATCTTACCGACACACCACTTCCCGCGTTGCCGCCGCGCGATGGCCATGCGCACAAGGGGACCTTTGGCCGTGGCCTCATCGTTGGTGGAAGCCTTGGTATGGCCGGGGCGCCCACCCTCTCGGCTATGGCGTGCTTGCGATCGGGAGCAGGGCTCACCGCGGTTGCGATGCCCGCTTGTGTTCAGCCGGTCGTTGCCGGTTATTCTCCGGTGTATGTGACGCATCCGCTTGCCGACGATGGCGAACGGCTTGTCGAAGCGGCCCTCGGGCCCCTTTCGGACTTGGTTGCTGCTTCGACCGCAGCGGCAATCGGCCCCGGTCTTGGCGAGTCGCCCGCCGTGGTGTCGATCGTCTCCGAATTGCAGCGTCACGCGGGCACACCGATGGTCTTCGATGCCGACGGCCTCAATGCCCTTGCCACATGTCCCGAAGTCCTAATAACGCCCGGCGGTTTGCGAATTTTAACGCCCCATGCCGGTGAGTTCGCCCGCCTGCGTGGACAACCCCTGGGCGATCCTAACGACGATGCAGAGCGCCGGAAGGCGGCCGCCGCGTTGGCTCAGCGCGATCCCTCGGGACAAACCGTGGTTCTCCTCAAAGGGGCTCGAACGGTCATCACCGACGGCAAGCATTTTGCCATCAACTCGACCGGCAATCCCGGCATGGCAAGCGGGGGAGCGGGCGACGTGTTGACGGGGATTCTCGTTGCTCTGCTTTGCCAAAAGCTCTCGCCTTTCGACGCCGCCCGTCTCGGTGCCCACGTCCATGGCTTGGCGGGAGACCTCGCAGCAGTGAAACTAGGCGAGACCTCGCTCACCGCCTCTGACCTAATTGATTGCCTACCCGCCGCTTGGCTTGAATTATGCTCGACAAACTAATGAACCTATCCCAGAACCTACCAGGAGGTGTCCAGCGGTCGAGAAAGACCGAGAGGCCTAAAGGTTTTGGGACGTGCAGTAAAGAACAACGAAGCGAGACAGGATTACAGGGTTTCATTTGGATCAACGGGTTATAGATACTGTTGATCCTGTCTCACTTCATTTCCTTTGTGGTTCAATTTTCTCGTGCAGATTCACCGTCACCTTACCGACTTGCCCGATGCTGCCCTTCGGGGAGCGGTAGCGATTGGGAATTTTGATGGCGTTCATCGAGGGCATGCTGAGTTGGTCAAGCAACTCGTCGCCCGAGCTCGCGAATGTGGCGGGCCAGCGATTATCTTTACGTTCGATCCGCATCCGGTTCGGTTGCTCCGGCCCGAGCAATGCCCGCCGCCACTCACTTGGACCGCGCGCAAAGCAGAGTTGCTAGCCAATCTGGGTGTCGATCGTTTGATTGCCTATCCAACCGACGAAGGTCTCTTGCGTCTCTCGGCACAAGAATTTTTTAATTTAATCGTCAAAGAAAAGCTCGACGCCCGTGCGATCATCGAAGGGCCCAATTTCTATTTTGGGCACAAGCGCGAAGGGAACATCGAACTGCTAGCCGAGTTTGCCTCGGAGGCCGGAATGACACTGGATATTGTCACGCCTTCGGAAGAATCGGGCGAAATGATTTCCAGCTCACGCATCCGGCAGGTGCTGGGTGAAGCGGGCGATGCTGAACTTGCTGAGCAGATGCTCACCGCCCCGTACCGGCTGAGGGGCATCGTTACCCACGGCGCAGGCCGCGGGGCAAAAATTGGTTTCCCGACGGCCAATCTCGAAGGAATCGATACGCTTTTGCCCGCCCACGGCGTCTACGCTGGCATCGGCCATGCCGGCAACCAATCTTGGCCCGCAGCGATTAACATCGGTCCGAACCCGACCTTCGGCGAAGCCGTGTCCAAGGTCGAAACCCATCTGATCGGCTACGACGAGACGCTCTACGGCCGGCCTCTGGAGGTTGACTTCCTCCGCCGACTAAGGGACGTTCGCCCCTTCGCCTCGAAAGAGGAACTGATCGAGCAAATCGATCGGGATGTGCGTGAAGCCCTGCTAACTGCGACTGGACACTTGAAATAATAATGCCTACGAAACCCAATATGACCATCGATTGGAATCCCCTCAAGCAAATCGTCTCCGCCAACGATTCGTTTGTCATTACCTGCCACACACGGCCCGATTGTGATGCGATCGGCAGCGAGCTGGGATTGCTCCATGCGCTGGAAGCCCTTGGCAAACAGGTGCGTCTTATCAATGCCGACGCTCCGCCAGAACACATCGGCTTTATCGACCCGGACCAACGTGTCGAAGTCCTAGGGCATGGCGTGACGGCTACGGAGGCCCATGCGGCAGACGTACATATCGTGGTCGATACGAGCGCCTGGGGACAATTGGGCGATATGGCGGATGTGATTCGCACAACGCCTGCCCAGCGAGTCGTGATCGATCACCATGTCAGCAGCGACGATCTGGGGGCCGAGGTCTTCAAGAACGACACCGCTGAAGCGGCGGGACGGCTCATATTGGAAGCGATCGATGCTCTCGGTGTGACGCTTACCGAAGAAATGGCCAAGCCCCTCTTCGCTGCGATTGCTACCGACACGGGTTGGTTTCGTTTTCCTTCAGTGACCGCCGAAACCTACACTGCCATCGCCCGGTTGGTAGAAGCGGGTGCCTCGCCGACGCAAACTTTCTCAGCATTGTACGATTGCAACACCGTGGCCCGCGTTCGCCTGCATGGGCGAATTATGGAAAGCCTCACGCTGGAACTCGACGGAAGGGTCGCCTTCGGCAAGGCAACCACGGAGGATTTTTCCGAGACGGGGGCCTTGCTCTCCGACACGGAAGATGTGGTCAATAAATTGCTCAGTGTTGAAGGGGTTCAAGTCGCGGCGCTCGTTGCCGTAATGGAAGAAGGCATCGTTAAGGTGAGCCTTCGTAGTCGTAGCGAAGTCGATGTGCGAATCGTCGCCGAGCGGTTTGGCGGTGGGGGCCACACGAAAGCTGCCGGTGTTCGCTATCGTGGCACAATCGACGAATCGTGTGCCGCAATGCTCAAAGTGCTCCACGAACAGATGGGGTAGCCCTTGAAGGCGAGCGGTACGGGCGTCAGCCCCCCGATAGAAGCAGTGGCTACGCGCTACACGGGATTATCGGGGGGCTAACGCCCCGGCCGCTCGCCTAAGACTCCGCAAATTACGCCCAATCGTTAAAGTCGCGATCCGCGATGCGTCGAAACAAAGAGGGAGTAGCGCCCGAAATCCGTGCTACGCAATGTCTACACTCTACAACCGAGCCGCTTTCGCATGTGGTGCCGTCACTGCCAGCAAGAAGTCCCTGCGATGGGAATCTCCTCCGCCACCGGGCGCCGTTGCGCCCGTTGCCATCGTGGCGCAGAACCTTCCCGGGAAAAACTTCGCGTAGATTTAGGCTCTTCGGAGGAAAGCAAACCAACGCCCCAGCCAAACAGTGCCTATCCGCCACTAAGTGAAACCAATGCCCGACGGGCGATTGACCGGGCTCTCCGAACGGCTCAGGCGACCATTTCCGCAGGTGCCGCGACGCACACGCTACGATTCGACTTGGCACAAACCGGCTTGCAGCCCGAACGCGCCGCCAAGGGCACCTCACGTCCCAGCCACACGGCATCGCCGGTCGCTGTACCCCGTGGCCCCTCGGCATCGGGCCAGTTCCTTGCCTGGGCGCTTGCTGCTGTGGGAGCCACGGTCCTGGGCCTAGGCATTGGGTTCATCACTTGGTCGCTCACGGGCGAGCGAGCCGATCTCTGGACTCCAGGTCTTATCGCTACGCTTACCGGCCAGGGGCTGTTGATCGTCGGCCTCTTGCAGATCATGGCCAATCTCTGGGCCGCCGGACGCCAAGCCGCCTACCGATTGGGCCAAGTGCATGACGAACTACGCCAGCTTCGCCGTACCACGGAAGAAGCCGCTGGTCGCCACGCTAGTTCTGCCACCCAGTTCTACGCCGACGTCGCCCGCAACGCGGGCCCCGAAATGCTCGTTGGCAATCTCCGTAGCCAACTCGACCAACTCGCCGCACGATTGCGTTCGGAGTGAGAGAAGGTCACTTCACGATCGGTAGCTCGCGAACATGTATCCGTGTTGGCTCTAAAACTACAACCTCTCCTGCATTCAAGTCCGCCTCGATCGACACGAGGTTAGCGAGCAAAAGAGCCGCTTGATCGGCTGGCTTTCGAGGAGTCGCCCCACGAAACAACAGCACCGAAGGACTCACTTCTTGCCGTAGAGCAAGTAAGGTTCCGAAATCGGTATCGGCAGAGACAATCACACGATTTTCACTCGCCGCCTTATCAAATATCTCACGATCGGATGCTGCGGCCATCCCGATGTCACGAACACGCAGAGTGTCGTGGCCTGCTTTGCGAAGCGATTCCGAGAAACGGGGCGACAAGGCATTGTCAATGAGAAATCTCATGCAACGCCCTGTGAAGGCAATTCACGTTCTCGAACCGCTTCGGCTGCGTAGCCCAATGCTTCTCGAATATCGTCCATTTCAAGGTCGGGATAGGAATCCAGAATTTCATCCCAAGACAGACCTTCTGCAACCATCCCAATGACTGTCGAAACGGGGATACGCAAACCTCGAAGGCATGGCATTCCCGTCATGTGATCGGGTGAAACCGTAATGCGGTCAAATTTCATAACTCGAACTCTCCCAGGGCGACTACCGTTTACTCCCCTCGCGACGCCCGTGATCACCTATTCTTCGCCCATCACGCGGCGTTCGATCTCTTCCACCACGTCGTCGAGCTTGATTCTCACCTGCTCCAGCGTGTCGCGGTCGCGCAAAGTGACCGTGTTGTCATCACGGGTTTGGCCGTCGATCGTTAGACAATAGGGCGTGCCCACTTCATCCTGGCGACGGTAACGACGGCCAACGGCTCCCTTCTCATCGTAAAAGACGGGGAACTTTTTCTTCATCGCCCGGTACAGCTCTTGGGCAATCTCAGGCATGCCATCCTTTTTCACCAGCGGAAGAATGGCCGCCTTCAAAGGGGCAACGCGCGGGCTGAACTTCATGACCGTGCGAGTCTGCTCTTTCCCCTTGCTGTCGAGGGCCGTGTCTTCGGTGTACGCTTCGCAAAGGATCGCCAGCGCGCCGCGGTCCGCACCCGCCGAGGGCTCAATCACATGCGGCGTGAACCGTTCGTTTGTGATGTCATCGCGATAGGTCAAATCCTTGCCACTGCCACGGTGAACTGGTTTGCCATCTTCGCCAAGCTGGACGGTAAGAGGACACGACTTCGGGTCGAGCTTCCCTTCCATATGGCTCCGCAAGTCAAAATCGCCCCGGTGGGCAATGCCTTCTAGCTCGCCATACTCCCCTTTCGGCAGGAACGGGAAGGCGTACTCAATGTCGGCAGTCCCCGTGCTGTAGTGGCTCAATTCATCCGCATGGTGATCGCGAAGGATCAGATTTTCGCCCGAGAGGCCCATCTCTTGCCACCAAGCCATCCGGCGGTTGCGCCAGTATTCGTACCATTTGCGAGACTCGTCCGGATGGCAGAAAAACTCAATCTCCATCTGCTCAAACTCACGCGACCGAAACGTAAAGTTCCGCGGCGTAATCTCATTCCGAAAACTCTTGCCAATTTGGGCGATGCCAACGGGCACCCGAACGCGCGTGCTGTCGATCACGTTCTTAAAGTTAACGAATATCCCCTGGGCCGTTTCGGGGCGAAGATAGGCACGGCCTTCCTCGCCAGCCAAGGCACCGATCGACGTGGGGAACATCAGATTAAAGTCACGTGGCTCAGTCAACGAGCCAAGCTCACTCGCACCGGGAGCAAGCGTTTTGTCAAAGTCGACAACATCGATTTTGTCAAGCGTCGTTATATCGCCATCCCAGGCGAGTTGTTCCGCATGTTTTGCTCGGAGATGGAAAAACTTCAAGGCCTGCTTTTGCAAATCCTCTTCTTCGTTTTCGGCCAACGTCGTAACAAATATTTTTTGATCCTTCGCCTCTACCCACCGGCCACGCACTTGATCATAGCGATGTCGTTTGTTGGTCTCTTTACAATCGACCATTTCATCGACAAACAGATCGAAGTGGCCACTCACTTTCCAGACCTGCGGGTGCATGATGATCGTGCAATCAAGACCGACCATCTCGTACGGCTTGGGAGCCCCTTCCAGCGTCGATAGATCATCATGGGCGGTGACCATGTCGCGCCACCATGCTTCTTTCAGGTTTCGCTTGAGCTCCACACCCAACGGCCCATAGTCCCAAAAGCCATTGAGGCCCCCATAGATTTCGCTCGACTGAAACAAGAATCCCCGCCGGCGGCAGAGAGAAACCAACTTTTCCATTTCCATGACGAACGCTTCGCTAACACTAAAAGGGGAGAAAACCGGGAACGATTCATCTTAGCCGAACCAGTGAGCCCCTCCTACGGGCAGGAGAAATGCAAAGTCAAAAAAA
>JAJRUA010000156.1 GCA_024278035.1 Planctomycetota bacterium
AAGTATTGGCGACTGTCCCCGCCGGTAAGAAACTCTTTATCGAGCTCAAGGTGGGTCCCCAGATTGCGAAGCCGTTGGAGCGTATTCTTTCTGCTTCGAGTGTTAAGCCCGAGCAAATCGTCATTATCAGTTTTAACAAAGCAACGATCGCTGCTTGCGAAAAAATAATGCCCCACCTTCGGTCGCATTGGCTGACCGGCTACAAAAAGCAAGAAGACGGCTCATGGAAGCCCACCGCAAATGAAGTTACTGCGACGATCGAACGAATCAGCGCCGATGGCTTAGGAAGCCATGCCAACCTTGACTTTGTCGATAAGGCTTTTTTCGATCAGTTCCGTGCCACGGGGGAAGACGAGTTCCACGTTTGGACGGTCAACGATTTGGACGTTGCCAAGCGGTATCAGAAGTTAGGCGCTTGGTCCATCACGACGGACCGCCCGGGGTGGTTACGCAAAGCGTTAAGCAGGCCCCAGTCAGAGGCCGCAGGGAAGTGAATTGTTTAGAGATCGAGAACTTGATTCACCTCAGCGAGACAATGCGAGTTCGCGACTTTTCTTCGATCGATATTTTTTCTTCCCGCGCCAACCATCCGATTGCTTGCATTACCATGTCACGCGGAGCATCGGCTTGTTTGACCAGCTGAGTGATCTTCATTGGTCCTTCAAGTTCAAGAAGATTCCAAAGCTGGCCGGCGGTTTCGCCGATGCGCTGAATGCTTGAGACGGCTTCGAGCGTGCCCATTGTGTCGGCTCCTTTCAGGGTTGGTCACAATTATAACGATCAGAAGCCACTCGGCGAATCCCAGTCTGTTTGCTAGGGGAAATGGCAATTTGAAGCAAACGCTATTGAATTCGGTTGCCTGTCAGAGCCTCTTCAAGCAGCAGCCCAGCGCGAAAAGAGCTTCGTACGAGAGGTCCGGAGGCCACCGCTCGGAAGCCCATTTGGCGAGCTTCGACAGCCCAGTGTTCAAATTGTTCTGGGGTGACATACCGATCAACGGGCAAGTAACGCGTGCCAGGTCGCCCCGGAGCCAAGTACTGACCAAGTGTCAGCATTTCGACGCCTGAATTGCGGAGCTGCCGCATCGCGTTGGAAACTTCCTCGTCGGTCTCGCCAACGCCAACCATGATGCTACTTTTCGTCCAAAGATCGGGGCGAAGCTTTTTGGCTCGGTGTAGCACTTCGAGACTCTGAGAGAAAGAAGCACGCGGATCGCGAACTTCCGGGTCGAGCCGCGACACACATTCGACGTTGTGGGCAAATACTCGAAGCGAAACTTTGTCGAGCAGATGTTCGAGCGAAGCCCAGTTGCCATCTAAGTCGCTGCTAAGAAGCTCGATCGTAGTTTCGGGCAAACGGCGATGAACCGCTTCGATGCACTGTTTGTAATGGTCGGCCCCTCCGTCTGGCAGGTCGTCGCGATTAACAACCGTGATCACTACGTGTTCTAGTCCCATGCGCTCGACCGCGTCGGCAAGTCGTTCGGGCTCTTCGGCATCAAGGGGTTCAGGGTTTTTGAGTGTCTCGACCGAACAAAAACGGCAGCCGCGGGTGCATTCTTTGCCGGCAATCATGAAGGTCGCGGTGCCTTGGGCCCAGCAGTCATGGATGTTCGGACAGCGAGCTTCTTCGCAAACGGTGTGCAGGCCGTTGCCCTGCACGACGTCTAGCGTACCGTTAAAGGTTGCCTGCGCATTGCCCGCGGGCAAATTTACTCGCAGCCACTCCGGTAAGCGTGGGCGACGCGGAGGATCGACGATCGGAAGTGTGGAGCTACTTGGCACGAAAAAACCTTAGCTTGTGAGCCCTTCAAACAACGGCGTCGAGAGATAGCGTTCGCCAAGGCTTGGCATGATGGTCACGATTCGCTTGCCAGCGTACTCTGGGCGAGCCGCAAGCTTTGCCGCCGCACACATGTTCGCACCGCTCGAAATACCGGCCATGATGCCTTCTTCTTTTGCCAGCCGGCGAGCCCACAGAAAGGCTTCTTCGTTGCTCACGGTTATCACCTCGTCGAGGATTGAGGTATCAAGGTTGCCGGGAATAAAACCGGCGCCGATGCCTTGAATCTTATGGGGCCCCGGGGCACCGCCTCCGATAACAGGCGAGTCAGTTGGTTCGACGGCAATGACCTTGAAGTCGGCGTTTTTTGATTTGAGAAAACGAGAAGTTCCCGTTATCGTACCGCCGGTTCCTACCCCGGCAACGAGCGCGTCGATATTTTGCCCCGAGTCTTCCCAAATCTCAGGCCCGGTGGTCGTTTCGTGAATCGCCGGGTTGGCCGGATTGTCGAATTGTCCGGGGACCCAGCCATTGGCGTCGGCTGCGGCGATTTCGTTGGCCTTTTCGATGGCCGCTTTCATGCCTCCGGCAGCAGGCGTGAGAACCAATTCGGCACCCATCGACCGTAGCAAGGCACGCCGCTCGACCGACATCGACTCGGGCATGGTAAGCGTGAGACGATAGCCTTTTGCGGCACAGACAAATGCCAGGGCGATACCGGTATTTCCGCTGGTGGGTTCGATGATGTGCGTGTCGGCGGTAACTTTGCCATCGCGTTCTCCGGCGTCAATCATCGCGGCACCGATGCGGTCTTTGACGCTATTGAGCGGCTGGAAAAACTCGCATTTCACAAAAACGGTCGCATGCCCCTCGGGAACCAGACGGTTGATTTGGATCATCGGGGTATCGCCGATCGCTTCGGCTACGTTTTGGTACGTCTTGTTACGCGACATGAGGTCACCTGGAAATAAAGGATTCAATGGCAAAGTCTCCGATGGCGGAGAGCCAGGGGAAACAAAGGTCTGTGGATCGATTGTCTATAATTCCTTGCCCTTGGACAAGCCCCGCAATCGTCCTGAATCGGGGCCTTAGTCATGGCTGAAATTGGGGTTAACGTCTTCCCAGGAACCTCTGGAAAGAGCTGGGCTTAGAGTGTCTTGCCACCGAGGTGCGGCGTTTACGAACCAAGTTAGCTAAGGTTTGGCCCTCGGGCGGGATGACGTAGAACTCGCTGTTGTCGACAATCCAAGGCGTCGACCACGATTTCCCGTTTTCCCAATTTGCGACGTCGAAGAAAAAGTTATCGAAAAACATAGCCTTCGACCCGTAGGGGAAGCCCGAGTACA
>JAJRUA010000157.1 GCA_024278035.1 Planctomycetota bacterium
TCGCGAGAGGCTCACTTTGAGCAACACTTGGCAAGGGCTTGGGTTCGTTGTACCGCTGGGCGTAGCGCGACGCCTCGGCGGCAGTAGCAGTCGAGGGACTGGAACGAATCCAAGTCTGTTCTGCCTCCGCACAACAGGCCTCTCGTCCAGCACCGGTTACGGCCAGCAACACCATCAGCCATTGAATTCTATCGAATCGCATCGTTTGTCTTCCCCGAGAAGGAAATTGAGAAAGTCTTCTGTAAGCAGCTTTTACGGAGAAGAGCGGGGCACGACAAGCCGAGTAGCCTTTGTTAGCTGGTTTTCTTGCCAACCTGACTGCTAGCTGACAAAGCCGAACTGAGTTAATCTGGGAGGAAAGAGATACGCCCCTCCCGCACGTTCGCCTCACCTGTTGTGCCCATGCCCCCCCGGCTTTGCCCATGCCCCCCGAAACGCTAGGCCCCTACGCCATCGGAAAAATCCTCGGCAAAGGAGGGATGGGGTCGGTCTATCGAGCGGTCCACATCCAGACGGGCGAACAAGTGGCCGTCAAAGCGCTGAGCCCGCAGCTCGCCGTTTCCGAAGGTTTTCGGGATCGGTTTGAAGCGGAGATCGAATCGCTTCAAACACTTCGCCATGCTGGCATCGTCCGACTTTATGGCTACGGCGAAGAGGAGGGCATGCTTTTCTATGCCATGGAATTGGTCGAAGGCCCCAGTTTGGAAGAAGAAATTCGCAGCGGGCGACGCTTCACCTGGCGAGAAACAGCACAAATTGGCATTCAAGTCAGCCGCGCCCTCAAGCATGCCCACGACCATGGCGTTGTTCATCGCGATATCAAGCCGGCCAACCTTTTGATCGATGCCAAGGGCCGGGCCAAGCTCGCCGATTTTGGCATTGCCCGGCTGTTTGGATCGACCGGCATGACCATCGCCGGCGGCGTGCTCGGCACGGCCGATTATATGTCACCCGAACAGGCGGCGGGCAAGCCGGTCACAGCCCGATGCGATCAGTACAGCCTTGGCGGTGTTCTGTACGCACTGCTGGCAGGACGCCCCCCGTTTCGTGCCTCGGACTTGGCGGCGATGCTCCAACTTCAGCGGTATGCCATTCCTGAATCGGTGCAACGCTACGCCCCTGATGCGCCGGAAGAGATGGATCGAACGATCCTCCAGCTCCTTTCCAAAAAACCCAAGGATCGTTTTCCTAACACGCTGATCCTGGCCAAGCATTTGGAAGCGATGGTCCGAGCGCTGGGGCGTCCTCCCGGCTCCGACGACTTTGATCTCTACGACGCCTCGGCAAAGCATTCGACCGACGGGGTTCGGGTTGCCGGTGTGCAACTCGAAGATGCGGAAGAGGACAAGAATGAGGAACTCGATTTGGCCGCCACCCGAGTGGCGACCGATCATTCGCCCCCCCTCTCGATTGGCCCTCTCGACTCAGAGGCCCCCTCCTCTGAAGACCTCACCCCTTCTGAGGCAACGACGCCCAGCGTTTCGCAAGTTCGATCTCAAACGGGCGACACCAGTAGCGAACCGGCGACGTTCGTCAGCTCGACTCATTACACGAAGGTCGAAACAAAGAAAAAAGAGGCTCCCCCCGTTTGGAAACCTTGGGTCGGTCAAGCGGTTGTCTTACTGTTAGCGTTCGGATTCATCGGCAGTGCCGCATGGTGGTGGACCCTACCGCTGGATGCGGATGCTCTGTTTCAACGCATTGAGGCGCGCCAGTCACGCGGCGAAATGGACCGTTCGGCCCGGGAAGACATCGTCGAGTTCGTCGAACGCTTTCCCGACGACCCTCGGGCAAACACCGCTGGCCTGTGGGGGCAGGAAATTGAGCTCGAACGAATGAAAAAAAAGCTGGCTCTTACGCGACGCAATTCTCTCCCAAAAGGGTCTGGCGACGCGCCCCATGGTGCTGCCGAGGAGCTTCTTTATCGCAGGGCTAGTGAAATCGCGCGGCGCAACCCGGGCAACGGGGCCGCCGCGTTTCAGTCGCTCGCCTCGCTGCTAGAAGCGGGCGTCGAAGGCGATCCCCAACGCGAAGCCTACGCCCAACTCGCTCATCAAGAAGCCGAACGGCTTCGCCAAATCGACCGAGACGAGCAAACATTGCTTGCCAAGTTTGTCCACAGCCGCACGAAAGAAGCCCGCAGCCTGATGGCCGCCGACCGTGCCGCTGCCGTCCGCATCCTCACCGGCGTCCTATCGCTCGTCGAACGAACCGACACAACGGGGCCCGCGCTCGACGAAGCCAAAACACTGCTTGCCATCGCTCGGCGAAGAAACTAAATCGATAGATTTCAGCAAACAGCGATCCGCTATCTCTCCTTCAACCCGCTACCAACTTCGCATGACGCTCTCTCATAATAAAAGCCATGCTGCCTTCTCTCTTGCCAAGTCACGCATGCCAGGCGGTGTGAACAGCCCGGCCCGCGCGTTTGGTGCCGTGGGGGGCGAGCCCCCGTTCATTGACCAGGCTGAAGGGGCTTATCTCCTTGACATAGATGGCAATCGCTATATCGATTACGTCGGCTCTTGGGGACCCATGATTTTTGGTCATGCCTACCCGCCGGTGGTGGAAGCCCTCGAACGGACCGTCCGCAAGGGAACGAGCTTCGGCGCTCCGACTGAAGGAGAGAATGAACTGGCGGAACTGATTATCGAATCGGTTCCGAGCGTCGAACGCATTCGGCTGGTGAACTCCGGCACCGAAGCGACCATGAGTGCCATCCGCTTGGCCCGTGGCTACACGGGACGGGATCGCATCGTCAAGTTCGCAGGCAACTACCACGGCCATGTCGATAGCCTACTCGTCTCTGCCGGCAGCGCTGCGGCGACGCTAGCCGTGCCCGACTCACCCGGTGTGACGGCAGGCACGGCAGCCGATACGGTTGTCTTGCCCTACAACGACCCCCAAGCCCTCGAAGAGGTTTTTGCTCAACAGGGAGCCCAAATCGCGGCGGTCATTTTCGAGCCCGTGTGCGGCAATATGGGCGTTGTTCCGCCGAGCGATGCGTTCTTAGCCGCCCTGGATCGCGTGCCTCGTGAGCACGGGGCATTGCTCATTTGCGACGAAGTGATGACCGGCTTTCGGCTTGCCCTGGGCGGGGCACAGGAGCGGCTGGGCATTTCACCCGACTTGACGACACTCGGAAAAATCGTCGGTGGCGGCTTGCCCGTGGGGGCCTACGGCGGCAAGGCATCGATTATGGCAAAGATGCTCCCCGAGGGCCCCGTCTTTCAGGCGGGCACGCTCAGTGGCAACCCGCTTGCCACCGCCGCCGGTTCTGCCACCCTACGGGCACTGCGTGATACGCCGCCGTACGAACGGATCGATAAGCTGGCCGAACGTCTCGAAGCGGGGCTCCTTATTGCAGCGACCGATGCAGGCGTGCCCCACGTCGTTCAGCGTGTCGGCAGCATGATCACGCTCTTCTTTAGTGAGGGGCCCATTCGCAGTTGGGCCGACGCTGCCGCTTGCGACACGGCCCGGTTCGGCCGTTATTTCTGGGGCATGTTGGACCGCGGCGTCTACCTCCCGTGCAGCCAGTACGAAGCCCTGTTCGTCAGTGCGGCCCACACCGAATCGGACATCGATGCGACAATCGAAGCGGCCCGCGCGGCGCTGGCAGAGTCATGAATTTCGCAGCCATGAAATTTCGTGGCGGGGCGTGGCCGGGTTCGGTTTACTGCCCGTTTCAGGTTCATCGTGCTGGCAACTTTTCAGCTCAGCGCAATCGTTCGTGCCAGCGGCTCCAATACCGACTCCACAACGTACGCGTCAATCACCTCGAAACAAACTTTGGCCAGTTCGTCAAATGCGGTGACAAACGTCTGGCCCGACTCAAGGCTGCCGTAACGGCGGGCTGTGATGTAGACACTGAGTTGGTCTTCTTGGTATTCGCCTGTCCGAATTTGGAACGGCGTGGTGCGAGTCTCGACGCCAACACGAATCTGTGTGCGACACTCTTCGTCCATCGCCAGCGTGAGCATCGGCTCGTGTGTGATGAACGATGTGCCCGGCATCGTAGAGAGTCTTTCCAACGCCGGGCAAACGCCTAACGCTTCCGCGATAATTTGATTATGGTTTCCCCGGCAGTTGAAATCAAAACCAACCAACAAATCGAGCGCTTCGCAGTCGAGCGGGCTCAACGATAGTTCGTAGGGGGCCAGCTCCAGCGCCTTGCGGTGCTGTTCTAACGCGGTGTCGATCTTCTCCGGATTGAGTTGCCCTGAAGCAATTCGCCGCGACTCGAACGAACACCACCGATAAGAACCCTGTGTCTTATCCCCTTCCAGAACAAAATCGTTCTTGCCCCGGGCATAAAAGTTTTGCATCTCGGGGTACTGCTTACGCATCTGTTCAGCAAAGTGCAGAATCGACTCACGGCTATTGGATAACTCCATCTCCGTATTGAGATTCATATTCAGATAGAAGTCATCCGACAACGAATCGTAGCGATTCATACCCGTGCCTTTTTCATCAACAGCCAACAGTAAAATCAGAGGGACAAGTATAAAGCCCCTCCAAAAAAACGCCAAGACGCCAAAAAAAGCTGGACAGGATCATAGGATTGAAAAAGATCGACAGGATGATTCTTCCCTGTAAATCTCCCGTAAATCCGGTGAGCCCGTCCAGCTTACTAAAATCAGGCGACGCTGACCGATCGGCGTTGTTGGGCACCCCGAATCCACTGGCCGACTTCTTCGAGATCGGGCCGTTGAGAGCCACGTAGGGCCCGTTGGCCTTCGGGCGTGTCGCAGAAAGGTTCGACAAACTCCAGCAGTTCCGACGGCTTCATCGTGGCGATTCCCTCGGGCGTGGTAAAACCGCAACCGACAAGCACCTGCGAATCGTGCCCTCGCAGGCCGGGCACACAGCAGATCAGGTTCGCCTGATGTTGCCAGGCGACAATCGTCGCGGCATCGATCCGTTTATTGTCGAGTTGTAAGGCAAGGTTCTCCGGATCGGCGGCCAGCAGGTCTGCCACGGTCACAATGCCGAGCGCTGTCAGTTGCTTCGCCCGCTTAGGACCAATCGACGGGGCTGCCTCAATCTCATCATGCGTATTGAGATAAAATTTTAATGTTTTTACGGTCGTCCGCTCGGAAGAACGAGCCGAGGATCGAGATTGCCGGCTCGATCGGCTTCGCTCGCTTCGCGAACTACTGCGCGAACTCCGCCGTTCACCACTGCGCTCACTGCTGCGATTACTCCGTTCGCTGTAGTTGCGTTCGCTACTTCTCTCACCACGTCCTTCTCGATCGCCGAAACGGTTCGAGCGTTCTCCGCCCGACTCTCGGCGTCGCGAGTTCTCACGAATCCGGTCGTGTCGCTCTTGGCGGTTGCGTCGCCAGATTTCCGACAAACCCGACGATCGCCAGCGGCCCAGCTCGTCGCTTGAGAGTTCAATCCAATCGCTGATCGAAGTGGACGATTTCCACGCAAACCGTCCTTGCGAAAGGGTCTTGGCGAGTTCATCAGCGTCCGTCTCGGCAAAGTCCTCTATGCAGAGAACGCCTGCCGCCGCAAGGACCTTGGCCTCCTCAAAAGAGAGCCCGGGCAGAAAGCAAACGAGCGCCGAATGCGCTTGCCACAGCGCAACCAACTCAGCCGTCACGCCTGAGATTGCCAACTCCTCGGCAACGGCACTCGGGTCCGCCGAGACCAAGTCGCGTACGGTTCGGATGCGTGCCCGCTCAAAAACTTCTTTTCGATTCTCGATCGGAATCGGGAACCGCTCGATGGAGTCGTTGATTTCGAGAACAAAGCGTGAGCGCGTTTCGACACGAGTTTCTATGCGCTTTTCTACGTGCCTTCCGACACGTTTTTCTACCGCGGGTAGCTTTCTCTCTTGCTGCACGACAGGACGAACTTCGATGCGTTGCTGGTCACGAACAGACCGGACCACGACACCTAAGGAACGGAACCGTTCGATGGCCGGACGCCGCTGCGTGAACAAGAGAACTTGTCGGCCCCGCCGGTGGAAGTCGTCTATCGCGACCGCCAAGTTGGCTGTGTGGCGATCGCTTAGTCGCTCGAACGGCTCTACGAGCACCAGTGGCAAACGGACTCCCGCTTCGACGCACGCATCGGCGAGTGCCAATCGAAGGGCCCAAACCACAAGTTGGCTTTGTTCGGCATCGAGCTGCTGTTGGGTAAGAACGTGCCCAAGGCGATTGCGGACTTCACAGGACCGGCCACCAGAGACCAGCTTGAGTCCTGTCAATTCGCCATCGGATAGTTTGGCAAGAATGTCGGATGCACGGAGTGGCGTTAAGCGCCCCGGCTGTTGGAGGCTTGCCTTAGCGCCACTCAATTGTGCCTGGACGACCGAAAGCTGCTGCCGCCACTGCCCCAGGTCGCTCGCCTCGAACAACCGGCGGCGACGTTCGGATAGCTCATCGTACTCCGCTTCCAGGCGACGCAGTTGAGCGTCGAGCCCGGCAAGCTGTTCGGCAAGTTCGCCTCGGCGGGTTTCTAGCACCGATCGATCGGTGCGAACGTCGGCTGTCCGCTCCATCGGCTTTGCGGTTCGCGCGCGGCTGGTCCGCCAGAGGGTTTCACGCCGCTGGAGCAGCTTTTCTAATTGGTGACGCAACTCCGCTTGCGAGCGCTCAAGCTGTTCCGATTCATCGCCCAGTTCTTGCGTACGAAGGGCCCGGTCTTGCTGGGTAACAAGATCGGCAAGCCGATCGATGTGCTGTCCCAACATTTCGACCAGGGGATTCATCCGCGGATGGGCGTCGGCACAAAGGCATAGGGGCGAGCCACTCGATCGGGCGAACCGCGCCACCTCGCTCTCCAAATCAGCCACCAAACGCTGCGCCACCGCGACGCTCGCACGCTGGTCTGCTAGCGGCAATTCCGGGCAAGAATCATCCGGGTGGACCTGGGCCAGTTCGCTACGGACGTAGGCTTCGCGCTGTTCGAGTTGGGCAAGGGTCGCTCGCCAACGGGTGATCTGTTCGTCCAAGTCTTCAATGCGCGGCCCCCAATCCTCGGCGGCCTGATGGCTTTCTGCCTCTTCCGCCATGCGGGAGAGTTCTTCGTAACGCAGCCGGGAGGCATCGGCATTAAGCTGGGCGTCGGTCGATTGCAAATGTCGCCGCAGTTCTTCGGCTTCGTGCTGCAAACTCTGTCGCTCGGAGCGAAGCGTGTCGAGCCGCTGCTCAAGCGCTGTACTCTCCAGACGTTCTTGGCCAAGACGCGACTCGATGCTTGCCGCCAATTCGTCACGTTGTCGCAAAAGTTCGCCATGCTGCGGCAAAGAAGAAAAAGGGTCTTCGGTGCTATGAGACGGACTAAGCTGGCGGAAAGTGGCAGCAACCGCTGGCGAAAGCAACTCGGCCAGCTCTCGCCGAGCCTCCGAATCCCGCCCCCCGAACATCACCAAAGCAAGCACCGACGAGGGCGCACCGGCGTGCCAAGCGGCAACTCCTGCCGGAGCTTGCACAGCCTGAGCTTGCCCAGCCACGGGAAGTTGGCCCGGCGATTGGCCTTCGCGAAAGGCAATCGTTAGCTTCGGATCGTACCGATCTCCCGTCCGGCGCAAGCGGATATCGCTCGACAGACGTTCGTCTTGAGGCAGGCCTGGATTTCGATGAGAGTTCACATAGAGGCTCGAAGCCGCTGTCACTTCGCCTCGCAACCAAGCTGTCGTCGCATTGGTCCTTGCCATAGGCGGCAATTCGTGCCCCAGCAGCAGATGGCTCACCAAGTCTCCCAGCGCGGCGAGTTCGCCCGCCGAATCACTGGTCAGCACATTCATCCTGGGTGATAAACGCTCGATTGACAGACCCGGATAACCATGGGCATTCTCGGTTGCGACGCTAACTAGCCTCATCGCTTGTATCTCCACCATCCTTGGGACTCCCCCGGCTCGGCTTCGTCAACGCAGAAACCGAACGTATGGGGCAATAGGGTATTCCAGTGAAGCTAGCGAAGACCTGCCAAAGAGGCAATATCGGCTTCCGAAGAAATCTTAGGTTGGGTACGCAAATACGTACCCACGCCAGCTATAGCCCCGCCATCCTGGCGGGGAACCGCATTGCGGCCATATTTCCAACGCCAAGTGAGGGCCTTACCAACATGGCGAGCGGTGGGCGTAAGCCTACCGATGAAACCACCATTAACGAACAGACGAGCCGTTTTGATTTAAGGCGAGCCGCGAGCGTAAGCGACCGGAGTTTTTTGCAGCGGATGCCTTGCTACGAGAGTCGTATCGGCTTGAGCTCGCTCCGGTCGCTGACGCTCGCGGCTCGCCATCCAATTTCGAACAACGCGAAAACTAGCGCTGTGCCGTTGGAGCAAAGATTACGAAGAGTTTCCCGAAAGCAGTGAAGCCATGGCACACATCGCCATGATTCAACTGATGGCACGCCGTCTGGCTGCTGACGACCTTGCCGCCACGCCATGATAGCGATTCAAAAAAAGTCTCCTTTACCTAAAGCCAAACGGGTCAACGGGTTCGAGAGGATCCGCCCCCATCCGCGTCATGGCAGCATCGCATTACCTCCCAATGTCTGGTGTGGACGGTCCTTTCCGCAGGTCTTTCCACAGGCTTATTTGGCAGGCACTTTCTTTGCGATCCAGTACTCTGCCAAGGCTTCGTAGGCATTCGCCGACAGGCGGAAATCCATTCGGATTCGATCGTTCTCCTCCAAGATGGAGAACTGTAGTGGCGCGGCTTCACGCATGGGAGGACGAACGCGTCGGCCAA
>JAJRUA010000018.1 GCA_024278035.1 Planctomycetota bacterium
CATGAAGGGCACGACGACCACGAAGGGCACGACCACGACCATTAAGCCTGGCTGATGGAGCGAATGAGGAAAACGACGCCTAACAGCCTGCTGATTTAGCCATATTTCGCGGTTATTCCAAAAGCACAAGTTGGATTCGCGGGAAACGTGAGTGGGTGATGATGTGAACGTCGGAGTGGATTCTCCCGAGCGACAAGTCGGCCCGAGGAGAGGCTGGGTAAGCTGCGTAAATGTGGCAGGACCGCAGTTCCCCTGTAAGGATCTCAGGTGTGCCGAAACTGAACAGCTTGCGCATTACGAGCCCCAAGTTGTGTGTCATTGCGGCGATCCGGTCAGGAGAACTGCAAGTCATTTTTTTGCCTTGCTGCCAGTGAAGCGGTCGCAATGCCTGCGTGCCGTATTTTGCGTTGTTTGCTGAAATTCGCATGTGGGCTGATAGCGACGCAAGCTATGCCAAACAGCTAGAAAACGGACTTTGCAGTTCTCCTGAGTCGCACGGCATGTCGCTTAAAATCTTCGCTGTAGCTACGACGCTTCGGGGCTGTCGTTTCTTGTTTCAGTAGGTCCATCTAAAATCTCCTGCGGAGCTAGCACCGGAGGTTCCAACTCTGTCAGAAAGTGGTGAGCTACCGCAGTGACGGCACGGCTCGCTCCAAGAGACTGTGACGATACGGGTTGCTAGCAACGCAAAATCCCTTTTTTCGGAATTACCCGCAAGTTCCTCCCAGCTTCACACGATAGAGAGATTATCGAACGTACGAGATACGAGTACAAAGTGGCCCCCGGCCCAACGTCTCGCTAGCAGACAAAGGTCCTTTTCGATGACAAAACAAAACATGTCCACCATGCCGATAACACGTCACCTCACGGCTGCCCTCTTGCTTGGCGCTCTGTCGCTAAGCACCACCGGTTGCTTCTGGGGGCTCAACAGCATGGGACCTAGCCTCGGCATTGCTGCGATTCCCATTCCGATCTCGCCCTACTTGCAGAAGAAAGAGGAAGACAAGTACTGGGTAAAAGAACGGTACGACCGTGTGCCCATCCTTGGTGAAATCACCTCGGGCGGCGATCCTGTTGCCCTCGACACGCCGAGCGATGACGAAGTGATGCATGCCTTGGAGAAAGCGCGTCCGGTGGAAGGTGGCATTCCGCTCCTCTGGAGCCGTAACCGTAACAACGTCCGGATCGTGAAAGAAAAGATTGCTGACTACGTCGATCCGGTCCGTGTCTACCCGATGATCGGTCCGGCACAGCAGCACCATGCCCACTACAAGTGTACGGTCTATTTTGAAGATGTCCGCCGCGTCGGTTGGCCGGTGCCTCACACGCTCCGCGACGAAGACGCCCGTGAAGTGCTTTACATTGACCATAATCACTTGCACATGGTCGGCAGCTCGGAAGAACTTAGCTGCGACTGAGTAGGCAAGTTAGAGCAAGCCGAGGGTGGAAGCGGGCAGACGGCAGTACACGCAAGCGACTCTCTTCCCTGTCCGCTGCCTTCCCTGATCCGCTTCTCGGCCTACTGCCGTTGGTCTACTGCTCTCGGGCCGAAGGACAACCTTATGAACGATCAATCTCAGAGTTTGTTCGATCTGCTGCTTAGCGCAGGGCCGCTTGTTTGGCCCATCGTGGCAGCTTCGGTCGTAATGACGCTTTGTGTGATCGAACGTTTTTTTGCTCTGCGGCGCAAGCATGTTCTTCCACGCCGATTTGCTCGTTGTGTGCTCACACAAATTGAAGAAGGAGCCGCCGACCGCTCGTCCGCCCTTGATCTGTGCGAAGAAGAAGCGAGCCACATTGCCCGGGTGTTTGAATCAGGGCTGCGGCGTTGGGGGCGCTCCGCCATTGAGGTCGAACAAGCCGTGCTCGACGAAGGAGAACGAACGGCCACCAGCCTGCGCCGCAACCTGAGAATCATCAGTGGCGTGGCCAATATCTGCCCCTTGCTAGGATTGTTGGGCACGGTCTGGGGAATGCGGAAGGCGTTCGATTTGATCGCTTCCTCCTCCGCCATGGGCCGCCCTGAGATGCTGGCCGACGGCATTAGCCAAGCGCTTCTTTCAACCGCCGCGGGGCTGGCCGTTGCGATCCCTGCCATGATTTTCTACTTGCATTTTGTCGGCCGCGTTGATTCGCTTGTTGCAGAGATCGACCGTAGTGGACAAGAATTGGTCAATCTTATTTCCGCCGAAGCGCTCGAAGAACGCCGCAAACCTAAGCGGAAACGTGCTGCGTAATGTGAGAGCCGTGTCGTCTCGACACGGAGTGTTGTTTTTACGCAGCTCGCCGTGGTCGGGACGACACGGCTCTCATCGAACTGCCCATTGCCGACTCTTTTCTCCTCTATGCCCCTCAAATCGACCACCGACGATTCACTCCAGCTTAACTTGACGCCGATGATCGACGTCGTGTTTCTGCTCGTAATTTTCTTCATGGCGGCTACACAGTTCACCAAGCCAGAGAAGTCTCTTGATCTGGAGCTACCCACCGTTACCGAAGGGGGCGCTTCGACCAACACCCAACAGAAGCCGAGCGTGGTTGCTATCACTGCTGAGGGGAAAGTAACCCTTGATGGGCGTCCGTTATCCCTCGCCGACTTGGAGACCGATCTCCGTACGCTAGCTGCGGATCGCCCTCGGTTGGAAGTGCTTGTCGAAGCCGATGCTCGCAGCGACTTCCAACATGTCGCCGCCGCGATGGCTGCCTGTCGGGCGGCTGGTGTTGTGGAATTAGGCGTATCGGTTGAAACTACTCGGGTGGGAAGTCAGGAGTCGGGAGTTGCTAGGCGCTAGTTACATTGGCGCTAGTTAAGAGTGACCTTTCTGTAACTAGCGCCTACAAACTAGCAACTATTAACTTAATTATGTTTCTTCCGATCCTTGCATGGAGCGTTCCCTCGTCTTCGACGTTGCTCATCGTGGGCGGAACATTGGCCGCTTGTGTCGGGCTCTACGCACTGAGTCGCACTCGTTGGGGGCGGCGCAAACCGACGCACCGTTATGCTGTCGCTTCGATTGCAGCTCACTTGGTTTTGCTCGGTGTTGCCAGCACCATTCGTTACGGCGGAGCCCAATCGGGCCATGCCGACGCACCGCCGATTCGAGTGAAAATCGCCATGCGTGCGCCGGCAGTGCCGGAGGTAGAACCGGCCCCCAAAAAAACCGTTGTTGAATCGGAACCGCCCGCTGAAGTGGAGCCCATAAAATCTCCTCCTGCTCCGCAAACGACGCCTGTTGAGCCGGTGCCTGATAAAGAATCTGTCGAAGCACTCGATCCAACGATTGAGGCATCCGCTGTAAAAAACGCTCTGCCTACGATTGAGCCAGACGCCGTAAAACACTCCGGGGCTGGGGACAGCCCGCCTCACGTCGAGAGCCCGGCTCACGGGGACAAACTGGCTCACGTCGATAGAGAAATTACGCCGGAGCTGTCCGTTCAAGAACCCCTGCCCGTTGAGCGGGAAGCCTCGACGCCGCTTGCTTGGGATTCGCCTTACGCAACCCGGGGCGCGGAGCAACGCTTGCGATTGGCGGAAGAACAAGGTGGCAGCCGTGCGACAGAAGACGCCGTGGCAAGGGGGCTTGACTGGATCGCTCGCTCGCAACGCCCCGACGGGGCGTGGGACGCCGTGCGGTGGGGTGCGGGCCAAGAACGCCGTGTGCTTAACCACGATCGGGGTGGTGCCGGCACCCAGGCTGAGACCGGCCTCACCGGGCTGGCGCTGCTCGCTCTGATGGGGGGGGGCCATACGCACCTCGAAGGCCCCTATCAGTCTGCCGTGGCCAAAGGCCTTGCCTTTTTGATTCGCTCGCAAACGACCGATGAAAGCAAGAGCGATGGTGATTTGGCAGGCCATGCTTCGCTCTACGCTCGCACCTACTGCCACTCGATGGCAACCTTCGCCCTGGCCGAGGCGCTCGCCACGTCGGAGGATGAGCGGCTACGGCCCGCGGTAGAACGGGCCGTCGGGTTTCTGATTCGATCCCAAAGTGGTTCGACCGGCGGATGGCGATACCGGCCGGGCGATCGGGGCGACATGAGCCAAATGGGCTGGGCCCTGATGGCATTGCGTAGCGCAGAACTTGCCGGCGTTGAGGTACCGCCCAACGTTTGGTCAGGCATCGAACGCTTTGTCGCTTCCGTCAGTCGGGGTTCCCGTGGCGGTCTTGCCGCTTACCAACCGCAAGGAGGCCACGCTTCGCCCACCATGACTGCCGAAGCACTCTACTGCCGACAAATACTTGGACTCGCCCCGGGCCAACCTGCCGCCTGTGCCGAAGCGGTCGCCGCCCTTTTGACACGGCTCCCCACGGGCCAGTCCGATTCGGCCTCGTCAAAATCTGCGCCGTCGAAATCTGCGCGACCAGCCAACCTTTACTATTGGTACTACGCCACGCTTGCCTTGCACCATCAACGAACCAATGGCCACGATGCGGCCACAGCTTGGGACGACTGGAACGGTGCCCTCAAGCGTTCGCTCTTGCCTGTCCAGGTCCGCACGGGCCGAAACGCCGGAAGTTGGACCCCTACCACCCTCTGGGGTGGCTACGGCGGCCGCGTCTACTCCACCGCCATGGCCACCATGTGCCTGGAGGTTTATTACCGTTACGAAGGCCAGCAAATAGGCCGAGACCCCTGGATCGCCGCTAGAGAAGGGGTTTTGAGACGCTAGTTGCTAGTGGAAAGGTGGCCAATCGGCAACTAGCGCCTAACAACTCCCAACTAGCAAATTCCCTCCATTTGACGCCACCGCTGGGCAGCGTAAACTAGAGGAAAGCTTTCTTCCGTCTTTTTTTTGCAGCGCTAATCATGTTCAGCTTCGGCATTTGGCAACTTTTGATCGTCCTGGCGATCGTCCTTCTACTGTTCGGCACTCGTCTGCCAATGGTCGCTCGTTCGTTAGGTCAGAGCATCACCGAGTTCAAAAAAGGTGTGCAAGACGCTGACGACGGAAAAGAAAACGACAAGATCGAGTAAACATCTGGCGAGCCATGAGCGACGGTTTCCAGAGAACCGGAGACTGGAGGTGACCCCTGTTCTGTGTAAACGCTTGGAAATACGGCACACGCTGCAAAAACCTCCGGGAGCTGACGGACCCGGCTCGCCACCCAATAATTGACAACCCTTTCAACTAGCGCCTAGCAACTCCCAACTGCCCCGTATGTTGACCCTCTTTCCACTGCTCAGCTTCATGGGCCTCGGCCCCTTAGAGCTAACGATCGTCGGTGTTGTGGCCGTGCTACTGTTTGGCAGCCGCCTCCCGTCGGTCGCTCGTTCCGCAGGCAAGAGCCTCACGGAGTTCAAGAAGGGAATGCAAGACTTGCAAGACGACGTTCGCGAATCGATCGAAATCAAAGAGCCCGCCGGCACCACCCCCCAAACGACCACCACCGACGAAAGCTCCGAAGGCAACGAAGAATCGTACGCCGGTTATCCCGAGCCTGAAGCACCCCGTTTCGAGTCGTCACCCGTCGAAGTCCCCACGGCCGACACCCCAGCCACCGACAAGCCGTCTGCCTAGCCTCTCGTTGAAAAACCCCACTACCGCCCGATTCTCTATGGCGCTAGTATCGGAGGTTCCGATTCTGTCCGAAAGTGGTGGGTTACCGCACTTCTCCGCGTTCAAGTAATGCGACCAAAGGGAACTGCCCAGCGACGTAAGTTTCTTTACTCATTGCGCTTACGTCATACCAGAGTAACGCTCGCCAAAGGCCCGTAAATCCTTACACTAGAGCATGGGGATAGGATCGCTTCCGAACGGCGGTTTCCTGACCGCCTTCCCCTCTCTTTTCGCTTTCAGGATTCTATTCAGCGCAACAGGAAGCGGTATCGACGATGAATGAGTTGCTTGTACTGGCCCGCCTGCGGGATGCAGTGGGTGAAATCGTTAAGCTGTTCAGCGCCCCTTGCTTTACCATGTATTATGGGGAAACGGGGGATATGGTTCAGGATGGCTTTGGAAAGCTGACGCCTGAAATTGTTATACACAGCTCGTCTCCCACGGAAGAAGAAATCGAACAATGGTGCAAGGACGTAAAGCAAGCCATCAAGAAACTTCGGCAGCAGTTGGCTAGCTGCCGCTTGCTCGTTACGTCGCGTAAGCCCAAGCTTCGCGTTGGCTACACGGGAATTACGCTGGCACGTTTTGAGGAAAACGTGTTGCCGGTGTTGCCAAAAATCGCATCGAGCAACCATTTGTACTATTATGTCGAAGGGTTGAAAAAGCGCTGTAGTGAGCTCAATGACGTTCTTTCTGATTTTACTTACAAAGGCGAACAGGAAGCCGCGACAGCGATGGTCGAACC
>JAJRUA010000158.1 GCA_024278035.1 Planctomycetota bacterium
ATTTTTTTGCTCGCAGCAATGGCGTCGATCAATTCGTCCGAAAAATACATCGGGTAGAGATACATGAGCCGAATCCAATCAAGCCCCTCGACTTTTTCGAGTTCCGCCAACAGTTCGACCAGCCGTGGCTCGCCGTAAAGGTCCATTCCATAGTAGGTGGTATCCTGGGCGACGACGACCAGTTCTCGCACTCCATCGGCGGCCAGCTCTTTGGCTTCAGCCACGACTTCTTCGATTGGTTTGGTGGCGTGCTTGCCGCGCATCTTGGGAATCGCACAGAAGGTGCAGAGCCGGTCACACCCTTCGCTGATCTTGAGGTAAGCAAAATGACGTGGCGTGATTCGCATACGATCACGATCGCCCAGGGGCCGGGCCGGGGCAGGACGGAAGACCATGCGTTGCTCTTCGAGCCCGCCGATCAGGCGGTCGGCCACCTTCGTGACTTCGTCACGTCCAAAAACGCCGACCAACTGGTCGATGCCGGGGCGGCTTTCGAGCAATTCTTCTTTCTGCCGTTCGGCCAAGCAGCCGGAAACGATCACCCCCTTGAGCTTGCCTGCTTCTTTTAGTGCAAGCATCTCGTCGATTCGTGCAAACGATTCGTCACGCGCCGCTTCGATAAAGCCGCAAGTGTTGACAATCGCAAAATCGGCGTCCGCCGCATCGGGGGTCAACTCATAGCCATCAAGCTGGAGCATCCCAAGCATTCGTTCGCTATCGACGGTGTTCTTGGGGCAACCAAGACTAACGAACGTGTAGCGGCCCTTGTTAAATGGCTCAGACAAAGTGGTGACCGGTTTCCTAACGGGGCAAAAGTGGTGATGCCCCATTGTCCGTGCAGGTGCCCCCGCCCGCAAGCCTACCCATATAGCCGTGCCATCCTGGCTCGGAAGATTCCGGAACGCCCCGTCTCCGTGCCAGGATGACGCGGCTATGGGTTAAACGGCGGTCAATTCCTTTTCTTCAACTGGCGTAGCTTCTGTGATTTCCGGCACGTCGTCATACGCTGCCAGTTTGTTCAGCCCGTCGAGCGCCGCCACTTTATAACACTCGGCCATCGTCGGGTAGTTGAACACCGTATCGCGGAAGTACTCGATCGTTCCGCCAAGGGACATCACGGCCTGTCCGATATGAAGAATCTCGGTCGAAGTTTCTCCAATAATGTGGACGCCAAGCAATTCTAAGGTTTCGCGGTGGAACAACAATTTGAGCATTCCGGTCCGGTCGCCGATGATCTGGCCACGGGCGATCTCTGAGAAACGGGCGATGCCCACTTCGTAGGGAACCTTGTCTGCGGTGAGCTGCTGTTCGTTTTTGCCGATGAGTGAAATCTCTGGCACGGTGAACAGGCCGTAGGGAATGTCCCCGATTCGCTTGGTAGGCACCCCAAAAGCATGGCTAACCGCCTGTCGGCCTTGTTCCATGGAGGCACTGGCGAGCGAGGGAAAGCCAACGATGTCGCCAACGGCGTAAATATGCTGCACATCGGTTTGATAAAAGTCGTTGCAGCTAATACGGCCTCGCTTGTCGGGTTCAAGGCCAGCCGCTTCAAGATTGAGGGCGTCGGTATCGCCCTGACGACCGACGCTAAACAGTACCGTTTCGCCAAGAATTCGTTTGCCACTCTCGAGTTCAACGGCGGCCAGCTTGCTATTGATTCGGCGAACTTCGGAGACCGACTCACCCAGGCGGAACGTGACGTTCATCGTGCGGGCGCTATGGACCAGCGTATCGACGATCTCACGATCACAAAAATCGAGCAAACGTTCGCGGCCATCGATGAGCGTCACTTTTGTTCCCAGGATTGCCAGCATGAGGCCGTACTCAACGCCGATCACCCCACCACCCACCACCACCATCGAGCGGGGGATATGGTCAAGGTTAAGGAACTCGTCCGAATCGAAAACCGTCTTGCCATCGAAAGGAATATGGGCCGGTCGGGACGGCTTGGTCCCTGGAGCGAGCAAAATGCGCTCTGCCTCGATGCGATGTGGCCCTTCGGTTGTTAGCACTTCGATAATGTAGGGGTCAACAAAAGAGGCTTCGCCGACGTGGACATCGATACCATTTCGATCGAATTGGTCTTGAATGACTTCCCATTCATGGCTCCCGACTTCCGCGAGTTTTTCCCGAAGGTCGTCCATGGTGATTGAGCTGCGAGAACGGAACTGATCTCCGTAAACTTCGCGTTGACGAAAGCCGGTGAGGTGAAGAATCGCTTCGCGGATCGTCTTCGACGGGATCGTTCCCGTGTGCAAACAAACGCCGCCGACAAGCTCCTTCTGGCGTTCGACAATGGCAACCTTCTTGCCGAGTTTCGCCGCAGCGATCGCCGCTTTCTGTCCACCCGGCCCACTACCGATCACAATCAAATCGTAACGCATCACCTGCCTGCCTCGGTTTTGAGTCGTACTTAAAATTTGCCTTCAATGGCCTGGGTAAACGTAGGCCTTAGAGTGCAGGGAAGTAGAAAAGCCCCCATGTGGCCAACCGCGAAGCGAAGCGGCCAAGATGGCCTGGCGCGATTTTCCGGATTGTGCGGGCCGTTATTGAAACCTGCGTGAGCAAAGCGGCAGGCCGACCATCGGGAGACCACCTTCAAGTCTCAACAATTGCTGGGGCACTTCCTTGGCGAATTTGTCCTTAACTCAGGCGAGCCGTCGGCGTCAGCCGCCGATGGACATTGATGAGAAAATCAAGAAGTCCGACAACCACCGGCGACTGGCGTCGCCGGCTCGCCTTTTTACGCAATGACAATCATCGCCTTTCAGGTCGTCGCTTCGGGTCGGTGGAGAAGCATTTCTCGTAGAGGGCCCGCTTCGCCCAGAAGATGCGGTAAAACAGTAGCGACTCGCGACCGAGAGGCACGGGTGAATTGGACTTCACTCGCTTGTCCTTTGCTGCACGTCTCCCAACCTTCAGGTAGGCCCTTCTTCCTCGACCGCTGGACACTTTCTGATAGGTTCTGAGATAGGCTCTGAGTGCTTGACTCCGCGGAAATGGTTGGGGCTTCGCTTGCATTGGCAGCGACAAGTTAGCCGCGTAGCACGGGGACATCCTTCGGTGCCTCGATACCTAGGCGTACCGCTTTGCCTTTGGTCTTGATGATGGTGATCGTAATGTTGTCACCGATCTGAATTTTCTCTTGTGGCTTCCGTGTGAGTACCAACATGATTCACTCCCTTGGTTGGTGAAAAAAATCCTGAAAAGTAGAGCTGTCAACGCGATTCCCCCCGCGTTACTGCTCAAGGGGTGAGAGTCGTTGCTTGTCGTAGACCGACAGCCCCCCCTCTTCATCCCACACCAACAGTACGCACTCAGCGTGCCAGAGTTCGCGCGGAAAAAAAGAATCGCGAATCACCCCAAGGAACAAGGGGACTTTAGGAATAGTTCGAGCTAGGGACGGATTGCTCTTGCAGAGTTTTCAACGCTTCCCTAGTCGATCTTACAACGCTAGCACCGAAGGAATGCGGATTCCTGCTCTTCCGTATTCAGGAACCTCCGGGGCCTTACGGCACCCGGCTCGCCTGGCGACTCTTTTATCCTCTACCCTTCGCCCCCTTCGTCGCAGAGCATGACATCTTGCAATAAGGCAATTTCGTCGTGGCTATGGCGTTCGACTTCGTCCAGCAAGGCGCGGATTCCTAGGCAGGCGCTCTCGAACTTCTCAACCTGCCACTCTTCGGCATCTTCTAGCTGGGGAGTGAGTCGGTCCATTTGATCGCGCAGCCGTGCGTGCTCTGCACGGAGCTTCTGAACACGACTCTGCCAACAGGGTCTCTTTTCCGTAAGACCGGTAAGGTAGCCATCCGTCTCCTCAAACTTCATCAGACGTTCGAGGTGGCGACAGAAAGATTGCAAGGCGAAGCGAACGCTAGATCGCTTTCGAGTGAGGCTCACGGCAGGTGCTCGCCAATCGACCATCACACGCAAGGCATTCTTCAGGTGCTCTAGTACGCGTTGTTCCGTATTAGGAGCAATGGCAGTACTGCTTCCGGACTCACGGTTAACCGATTCAGTGAACATGGTTTTCCCTCCATTTTCAGTAAAAAAGAAGTTGAAAAGTTGAGGCGACGGGATTGAGGCGACGGAGACGCGTCAGCTTTCGTCTCGGGCGGTCGCTCCTTCACTTTTTGCAAAAGGCCCTTCTTTGATTTTGCAACCTGTTCCTTATTGCAACCCGCTTTCTATTGCAAAGGGGGGCCATCCTGGCGAAGCATGTCTGGCGAAAGAAAAGATTAGAAAAGTTCAGATGAGGCAATGCAAAGGGCCAGACTGCTCAACGAGTGTATCATAGCGAGTCGGGCCTCGAATACCAAACAGAAACTTCGGCAACAAATTGGCAGGCTGGGCAAAATAGCCCCAAGTCGTTGCAGGAACTCAGCTTTCGTCGTTGGGACGCTGCCGATTGGCCTTTTTATTTGCTTGGGAACGCTTGTTGCGCAGGCGTTTTTCGTTCGCGGCGCGGGGACGGCGCGTCGGCCGACGGCGGCGAGGTGCCACCGCCGCAGCAGCCACCAAGGCTTTTAAGCGGTCAAGACAATCGGCAATGTTGCGGCCTTGGACTCGATAACGATCGCTTGTGAGGACCAACTCGCCTCGATCATTGATACGGTGTCGGCACTGCGTAAGAAATCGGGCGAGAACATCCGCGGGCAACGAGGGCGAATCTTCAGGACGCCAGCGCAGTACCGCTTTGGTATTAAGCTTATTGACATTCTGCCCCCCCGGGCCTGAGCTACGCGCAAAAGTGAACCGAAACTCGGAGCGAGGAATCGAAAGACGGTCGTTAATCAAAAGCCTGTCTTGCACGCGATTATTCTTGCCAAGGAAGACGGGTAAAAAACTAGGCCGGAGGACAAGATTCGAGGGGATTTACGGGATAAAAAAACACCCCGGTTCATCCTGTTTCATCCGTTTTCTTGCCTAGATTTTTGGTCGTCAAGAACGCCTAAGCAGCGATGCTCTCTCTTGAGGTTGGCTTGAGAGCCTCGGCGAACGCTTTGCGGGAGTCGGTTAGTAGATGCTCGTAATCGACCTCATCGATCGCCGATCCCATGAGTTCGACATCGAAGAAGCCGTCGTAGCCTGCCTCGCGTAGCGTCCGAACGATCCCCTCAAGGGGAGCTTGGCCTGAGCCGAGGGGGCAGCGTTCGAGGTCGCCGCTGTGGGGAGAATCGATGTCGCCCAGATGGACCACGCCCAGGTAGGGAGCAATTTCTGCGAGCAAATCCCAGCGATTCGCTGGCAGAGGGAAGTGGTACGTATCAAAAACCAATCGCAACCAAGGCGTGTCATACTCTTGTACCAAATCGAGTGTCTTTTCAAGACAAGTCAAAATCGACCACTCACTGGCACACGCTGGGTGCATCGGCTCGATGGCGATCGGCGTGCGAGCCGCCTCGGCATGGACCAACAGTCCATCGAGCGAAGAGCGAAGCAGCCGTTGTGCATGACGCTCCGTATGGTGGTTACGACCTCCTGAATACACCACCAGCGCCCCCGCACGCATCGCACCAGCAAGCTGCAAGGCCCGACGCGTTTCGCAAAGGTTCTCTTTCATAGAAACACCATCGCTGCCGGTGAAACCGCCTGCCCAAACGACGTTCGATACCTTCAGGGAACTTTGGGAAAGAAGGTCCAAGGCACGCTCCTCGCCAAAGTCGCGCAACTTCCTCAACCAAACCCCAATGCCTTCGTAGCCAGCTCGCTCGTAGTGGCGAAGGTCTTCCTCCAACGACCAGCGGTAGGTCGTCACTTCGTTCATTGACAAACGGGCCACCGGTAAGCGGCTCGCTATTGAACTTCCAGCCAAAATATGCGCCATCTTGCGGGGGCTCCCCTAACCTTTATGTCAATCGCCGCGGCACGGCGTGCTAGCACGCATCGGGGCGAATAGTTATTTCGTTTGCAAGAGGCCGATTATCTTCGAGATCGTGAAATGAGTAAACCTCGTTATCGATGACTGCGCTAGCAGACGCTAGCAACTTTACTCTCAGCGTCCCCATCTGTCGGCCAGGACGATTGCAAAGTCCGATGACTCCAAGAGCTTGCAATTTAGAACGATGCTTCCGGTAGGAAAAAGCCTACCGCTAAAGATGGAACTCCATTCGGAAGGGGCAACTAGCTAGGAAGTGTCCCTGTAATTGTTGAGACTTGAAGGTGGCCTCCCGGTGGTCGAGAATCTGGCCCATCGTAACTTTCAAGTTTTAATCGTCGGTTGTCGCCGACGGGGAGACCACCATGGATGAATCTAGCGTTCTGGCTCTTCGCCGAACGGCCAAATTACCCTGTCTAGCTGCAGGGCTCGCGATTCCCATGCTTCATCCATGCCTCAGCTTCTCCTATCAGGAAGGTGGTAAACAAGTTTCTACCCAACGCTGATAGCTAACACCATATTTCTTACAGGGCCATCCGCTTCGGGGTGGCTCGTTGGTGTCCTTTCCTGAGCGACTCGATTACTCAATCACTTTTACGTTCTCTGCACGTGGGCCCTTCGGACCGGTCCCTTCGGTGTACTCGACTTGGGTTCCTTCGCGGAGGTCGTCGTAGCTGATTCCTTCGACAGCCGAGTGATGAAAGAAGATGTCTCCCCCTTCGCCCTCGATAAAACCAAAACCCTTCTCCGTCAATTTTTTAATCGTCCCTTGCGACATGGTAGCTCTCTCAAAAAACGCACATAAACGATAGGCAACGCACTTCAACAACGACAGCGCAACACACACCTAGCGATGCTCACGATTGTAGCAATCCTGGGTGGTCCGTCAAATAAATTACGCTGCGGTTGCAGAAGCACCGCAAAGAATTAGAAGAAGTAACGGATTTAGAGATTTAGCCACAGAGACCGCGCAGTGGGAAAAACAAGAGGTTTTCCATGGTTTCCTAAGCTGGCCGTTGTTGCAACGGTACCGATGGCGGAGCCTTGGGGATAGCGGCCCAAATCACCGAAAAACGACTCGGCTCAACAGGCTGTTAACGGGCCAGTCGGAGGGATTCGGGCGAGACCAACTCGTTGAGGCTGCCCGAACGAAAACCGGCCATGTCGAGCGAGAGGCCCTTGAAGCCAAGCTCACGGAACTGGGCGATCAACTCCAGCCGCACGGTCTCTTCCGCCAAACGCGGAATCCACTCGACCGGCACTTCGATTCGCGCCAGCTCACCCGGATGAAGACGAACCCGCACTTCACGTAACCCGCGCTTTCGCAACAGCCGTTCCGCGGCGTCGATCCGTGCAAGTCGTTCGGGCGTTACCTCTTCGCCATAGGCGACGCGGCTTGCCAAGCAGGGCGTTGCCGGTTTGTCCCACAAGGGCATGTCCCACGACTTTGCCAGTTGGCGTACGGCCCGTTTGTCGATGCCCGCTTCGAGCAACGGGCTGACAACGCGGTGCTCTTCGGCGGCACGCATGCCGGGGCGATGATCGCCCGTGTCGTCAGCGTTGGCACCGTTGGCAATTCTTGCAAAGCCAAGCTCCTTGGCGATGCGATGGAGGTGTGAGTAAAGCTCGGTCTTGCAGTGGTAACAACGGTCGGGGGCATTGCTCGTGTAGGCGTCGTTATGAATCTCGTCGGTCGCCACCTCAATGTGGCGAATGCCGATCAACGCGGCAACGCGGCGAGCCTCCTTCAGTTCTCCTTCGGCAAGCGCCGGCCCGACACCGGTGACAGCAACCGCCCGGTCGCCTAACGCCAACTGCGCAGCTTTAGCGACAACAGCACTATCGACTCCTGCCGAGAAGGCAACCACCAGCGACTCGTACGCCCCAAGGCATTCGACAAGATCACTAGCCATCGCGTCGATAGAAGGAGAGGTAGGCATTGTCACGACGCGAAAGGTGGAGGGGGTTCTTCAAGGCGGTGAAGTTCATCACGCAATCCGGCGGCTTCTTCGTAGCGCTCTCCGGCGATTGCCTCGGAAAGTTGCTCACGGAGCAACTCGATTGGATCAGGGGCTGGCGGCTCCGATTCGGAGGACTCTTCCGTCAATGAAGCGATCTCATTGCGCCACCGTTTAAGGTAAATTAGCTCGTTGATTTTATCTGCTTTGTCCTGTCGCCCATAGTCAGCGAGGAATTGTTCGACACGTTCGATTCCGTTGTCAATCACCGAGAGAGCAGCGTCGTATTCTTCGAGTTCGACGAGCGGCGTCGCGACAGCCCGGCTGTGCATCATAATCACGTAGGGCCGCCATTGGTCGAACTGCATTTTATCCCGCTCAAGCCGCGCATGCTCTCGAACGAAGCGGAAGAGGCGCAGGTTGCGTTCGGTATCACGAGCACACAGCTCAAAGCGTCTGAGGCTCCAGAAACTGACATAGCGATGGTAGTACTGCACGCCTTCACGCATTAGCTCCGCGCAGTCTTCGGGTTGAAGCTGGTAGGGGGCCCCATCGGGGTTGGCCTCGTCATGCTGGTGTTGCCGATCGCTGTGGAGGTCGAGCCACGACTCGCTCCCTTGAATCGTCTTGCCATCGGGCCGGCCGTTGATCTCCATCTGCAAAACACCCAAGTCGAGACGAAGCTGGATTCTTTCTCGTCCGTCGTCTCCTGTGATGGTGCGGACCGCTACCCCCTCCGGGTCAAACTCCCAGTCGTTCAGAGCGGCGGAGATATCTAGAGTCACAGGGTCGGTCCATTCAGGCTAAGTCGGCTGGCGTGCTGCTTGGACTCAGTGTAATGAATCAAGGCAACGGCACGAAGGCCTGCCAGAGAATGGACCTACGGAGACGTTGCCAATGTTACCGCTGACACAACGTGGAGCCTATTGTTTCCAGGGCAGGCAGACTCGTCTTACGCGGCTCGATAAAAGTCTTCGCGCGTTGGTGGAAGGCCCGAGACGCCCTTGCTGGCGTGCTTGGTGGCGACGACTTGGAACAGCTTGATGGAGCCCGCCTCAAAACCGGCGGCGGCACAGGCAAGATAAGCAACCCATAGGCGGTAACGCTCAGGACCGACTAGCTCGATTGCCCTTTCTTTGTTCGCAGAGAGACGTTGGCACCAGAAACGCGTCGTGTGGGAGTAGTGTTCTCGCCACGATTCGACATCTTGCACCTCGAACCCGCTTCTCTCCATGAAGTCGGTCGTCATGCCGACCGGCGTTAGCTCTGAGCCGGGGAAGATGTACTTTAACAACAGCTTACGTTCGGGGCGAATTCGCTTCATCGCACGCTTAGAGCTCTTAGCACGGCGTGCGATAGCGTGGTTAAGGAGGATGCCTCGGTCTCGCAGTAGCGAGTTGATCTTGCCGAAGTAGCGGGGGTAGTTTGCCACTCCAATGTGTTCGGACATGCCGACGCTACAAATCTTGTCGTACGACCCGGTATGGTCGGCGTAGTCACAAATCTCAACGCTTACACGATCTGCTAGGCCAAGGCGCTCGATCTTCTCTTGTGTGTAATCGTGTTGTTGCTGGGAGAGCGTGATGCCGTGGGCCGTCACGCCATATTTTTGTGCCGCATAGCAAATCATGCCGCCCCAGCCACAGCCAATGTCAAGCAGCCGGTCGCCCGCCTGGAGCCGCAGCTTGCGGCTGATCATCTCGAGCTTGTCATGCTGCGCTTGGTCGAGTGAGTTATTCGGGTCTTTGAAGTACGCGCACGTGTACATCATTTCTTCGCCGAGAAATAGCTCGTAGAATTCGTTGCTCACGTCGTAATGGAACTGAATGTAGTCCGAGTTGTTCCGTCGTTTTTCAACGCGCCCCACGATATCGTCACGAAAGTCGCTGCTAACGTTCGCCTCTTTGGTCTTGGCGAACAAGAAAGGCAAAGCCCCCTTGGCCAGCATCCATTTGCTGATTTCTTTGAGCCGTTTCCGATTTGATTTCGATGCACGTAGGGCGGAGGAAAACTCGATGAGGTCGCCCCCTTCAAACGAGATGTGCCCCGTCGCGTAGAGGCGTACAAGCGTCTCAAGAGTCGGGCGGCGCAGAAGCGATCCGAGGACCCCAGGGCCAGAGATTTCGATCGTGTACTTGCCGTCGGTTGTCTTGCTTAGGGGGATGACCGAATCATCCCACAGACGCACCGAAACATTCAGATTGAGCGGCTCAGCCAGGAGGGCGAGCCCCTGCTTGAGAGAGTTCAATTGGGCGTCAGAAGAAAAAGGGTTTCCCATCCTTGAGATTTCCTAGAGAGGTGAGGTTTCGGTTGAGGCCCCATCCTAGCAGTTTTGCCCCAGCTTGCTGATAGCAATAAACCCACAGTGCTAGCAAGGCGTGAGGAGGTAGGGTAGCTCACCAAAAAGAACTAACGCCTAGCAACTCCCCACTTTTTACCGCCCCGTTACGGGATCTCGATGCCGTTGATCCAGTTGCTTCGTATTGCGATCGACACCCAAGATAATCGTTTTTTGTTCCAAACCATTCGGTGAGTTGGCGACAAGAGGGATCACCTGTCGGCGGTCGGGAAAGGGCATCTTTACGGCGAAGGATCCGTCCGGTTGTAGTGCGACCGGTTCACCTTGGATCGTCACATGGGAGTTCGGATCGGCGGAGCCGTAGACGACCAGCTCGGCATCAACCGCAAAGTGCAGTTGCTCTGCTTGGGCCTGAGCTGCTCCGTTTCCGAAGCGTATTTCTGAGGGACGGCCAAGACGGCGGCGTAGGCGTTTTTCGAGCAACTCTTGTAGCTCAAGGCTGACACCATCGTGTGAGTAACCACCGCTCATCGCGTAGACGCGGTCAGCGTTGAGGGCGACGTCGGCCCAGTTCTGATCGACTTCGTCGGGCGAGCCGGGCGCAGGGGTTAGCACCGCGTTGCTACGCGCAATGCAATAGAAGGCTCCGAGGTCTTTGTCGTTGCTGACCCTGTTGTTGCTGGTGTTGGCGGCGTAACCAATTTCGGCGCGATAACGGGAAGGAGGTTCTTCGACATCGACGTACCAATTGCTAACACCACCATGAATAACGATTTGTTTTGTGCTAGCCGTTGCGCCCTCTTCAAGTAGGCGATGAATGCGGAGGACGGGGAGCGCACCGTGCCAATGTTGGCCGAGTGCTGTGCGAGCGCGGCCGACTCCCTGGGGGGTGAGTTCCCAACTGATATGCAGCCAGTAGGGATCTCGTACGAGGATCACAAGGCGGTCGGACGGACTGGCGGCTTGGGTGGGTGTGCGGCTAGAACTGAGGTCATGCAACTTCTGGCGGCGTTCATTGAGCTCGGCCAATTTCTTCTGAATACGCCGCTTCTTGGCCGAGATTCTTGGGGCGGTGGACCGTTCGTTAGGCCGCGCGTCTCCCTTAGCAACGGCCCCACTACGAGTGAACCCGTTTTTCGAGGCCGCATTGCCGCCATTTTGCTGAGAGCCATTTTGCCGGGTTGGATGCGGTCCGGCAGTGATGAGCGCCGAGACAAGTTCGTCCTTCCTCATGCCATGCCAGCCGGCGACACCAGCTTGGCGGGCCATTTGGCCCAGGTCTTTGGCGGTGTAGCTATGGAGCGAGGCGGGAGTCATGGCCATGCCTAAAAGGGCGGTGGGCGTGGAGGACGCGGCTCAGGCTCTTAAAAAAGCTGCCGGTCAGCACGGTTGGGGCGGGGGTAGGAACCCAGCCGTGGGTAGAACGCTATCCGTAGAGGGGAGCCCCAACTTCCGGAGCTGCCATACTACCCATATTACCCATAATCCGACCTGAACGCAAGTTTTATCCCGATGGGACCGACGGAATTCCTTGCGACGTAAGTCGTTTTACTGGAATGACTTACAGTTTTCCGGCGGTCTTCCTGTGAGTGCGGGTTAGCGCTAGCCAACGGTCTACTACGGAGAACGCAACCTGTCGCTACATGTAGTGACTAGTGCTTTGTCACAGCTTAATTTTGGGATTAACCGTTTGGGACGCTAGCCCCGGTTCCTGTTGAAAAAACGGGGCTAGCGCCCCAACGGCTAATTTTCTCAACCCTATTTTTTAGCTGTGACGCAGCACTAGTTTCATTTTGCTTCCGAGCGGGCAGGTTGGTCGGATTAGGCAATCTTGGGGCGAATGAAAAAGAACTTTGTGAAAAAATGCACGAATTCAATCTTAGCCCGTTGACGACACTTAGTTTCACGGCCAATATACGGGGCTTCAGCTACTGGTGCTTCGGCAAGGTTTGTTGACTTCCCGTCGGCAATTGTTCCGTGGAGTGCCCCTGCTTTGAGAGTTGGCGTTTATGGAAGTTGGCCCCCAGGACGACCGCCCACCGGCGATTGTCCGTGCCCACCAGATGGCGTCGCGATGCCTGTCCATCGGGATAGGCATGGTGGTGCCAGGATTTTTTGGGTATTGGCTCGATTTATGGCTTGAGGTTTTGCCTTTGTTCACGTTGCTTGGGTTTAGCTTTGGATTCGCTTATGGAATCTGGCAGCTAACACAACTTGGCCAGCCGAAACGGACGCGCAGTCGAAACGAAGAAGAAGACGAGTAACAAAAAAGACATTGAGTAAGCGTTAAACAGGCTAAAAAAAGGAACCACGAAACCGACTTAATACACGAAAGAAATCTCTCCGTTGGATTCCATGTTCCACTGAAATGCTTTTTTGTGCCTTTCGTTTCTTTCGTTGTTGTAAAAAAGTTTCTATTGTAAAAATGACCCCTGCCGCTTTTTGTAAACGTGTTATGCCATCCCTCGTGATAGTGACCCTGGTGGGGTTGCTAGCCGTAGGTGTTGCGTGGGCGTTTGCTGGACAGGGATCGGAAGCCGTGCAGGTTGCCACAGGTGGCGTGATCGCCGGTTGGTTGATTGTGCTACTGGCGGAATTGTCGGTAGTAACGCTTGCTGCCGCGACTGGTAGCGAAGTGGCCCCTGTCTTCCGAATGCTGCTGACCATGCTCGTGCGTGGTGGCGGAGCGATGGTTGCCGTGGCGGTAGGTGTCGTAGCGATGCAGTACGAGCCGCGTACGGTCGCCTATGTGGCACTAGCCATGTACGCGAGCTTGGTGACAAGCGAAGTGATTGAGGCTATGACTCTTGCGAGAGCGAATGGTTCCGCTCAGCTAAGCGATGCAGCTATGACGACAGGAAGGGCAAGTTAAGCAATGGCAAGCAAAAACCCTCTATCGTCAGACGTGCTATTCGAACACGTTCAGGACGCACCTTATTTTCATTTCCCACGGATGTTTACCGACGAGGCCTCGCAGGGCCACGTCCCCATCCCCCAGCCGTTTGCCACTCCGATCGAAGGCTCGGACCACGGTCATGGCCCCCAATACAAGCCGGTGGTCGAGTTCAAAACGGGCGTCGCCGTGCTCGACAAGTCCTTGCAGCCGATGAATCTGGTGCTGACCAAGTTCATGGTGATCGAGCTGATGGTCGTGCTGATTAGTCTCGTTTTGTTCGGCTGGCTCGCCTCGAAGATCAAAAGCGGCGGTTCGGCCAAAGGCTGGTTTGCCAATCTGCTGGAAACCTTCTTACTGTTCATTCGTGACGATGTGGCTCGGACCGCCATTGGTGAAGACGCTGATGAATACTTGCCGTTCCTCTGGACCTTGTTCTTCTTCGTTCTTGGTTGCAACCTGTTTGGGATGTTGCCGTGGATGGGGGCACCGACCGGAGCCCTGGCGGTTACGGCGGTGCTCGCGTTATTGACGTTTGGTGTGGTAGTCAAGGTCGGCGTTCAGAAGTATGGTGTCCTTGGTTTCCTCAAGGCCCAGGTGCCGCACATGGATCTGCCGAAGCCTGTGGCGATTCTCTTGGTACCCATGATTTTTGTCATTGAAATTTTCGGGCTGTTGGTTAAGCACTTTGTGCTCGCAGTTCGTTTGCTTGCTAATATGATGGCGGGCCATATCGTGCTGGCAGTCTTGTTGGGTTTCATCTCGGCTTCGTATGGGATGTTTGCGTGGTGGGGGGTTGCCCCTGCTAGCCTGCTGGGTTCGACAGCGCTGAGTTTATTGGAGCTGTTTGTTGCCTTTTTGCAGGCTTATATTTTTGTGTTTTTGTCCGCCTTATTCATTGGTGCATCCGCCCACCCGCACTAGGGGTGGTGGGCTCGCTTCGTTCAATAACGGTAGGCATTGGATATTTTTGCTTTACAACCCGCCAAGTTTAGGCGGATCACTACACTTTCGAGGGAGACTTACTCGTGGCTAACTTGTTCCGTATCGCCAGCGCTTGCGTGGCAATTCTGTTGATCGATTCGTCGGCTATGGCTCAAGAAACCGTTGGAAGCGGTTTGGATGCTGCCGGTAAGGGCCTTGGTGCTGGCCTCGTCATTCTTGGTGCTGGCCTTGGTATTGGGCGCATCGGTGGCCAAGCGGTAGAGGCGATCGCTCGCCAGCCGGAGGCTGCTGGCAATGTCCAGACGGCGATGATCATTGCGGCAGCCCTTATCGAAGGTGCCACGTTCTTCGCACTGATTTTGATTGGCTTCTTGATGTAGGTCATAAACGGCTTTGGTCGTGCTCCTACCGGTAGAGTTTTGTTCCCTTAATAGAGGTTCGCTATGCGTTCCCGATGGTTGGTATTTTTGACAGCGTTCGTCTGCGTGATGGTTTTGTCACTGCGGGTGGGAACTGCTGACGAGGTGGCAAAAGCTACCGCCTCCGAAGCGATTCACTCGGAAAGTGAGGAGCACGATCACGAAGGCCATGGGCACGAAGGCAACGATCACGGGGGCCATGGGCATGATGCTGGTGCGCACACCGAATCAACGCCCGACCCTTTGACGTTTGGCCCCGACTTGGCTCTGTGGACACTCGGCACTTTTTTGCTGATGGCCTTCCTCCTGAAGTCGACGGCTTGGAAGCCAATCATGGAAGGGCTCAAGGCTCGTGAAGAGGGAATCACCGGCAATATCGCGGCGGCGGAAGCCAAGCACGATGAGGCCAAGGCCTTGCTAGCAGAACATCAAGAGAAGCTGGCTCACACGGCAGACGAAGTGAAAGCCTTGCTCGACGAAGCACGACGCGATGCAGAGCAGACCAAGACGGCAATCCTTGCTGAAGCCAAGGCGGCAGCTACCACAGAACGGGAGCGAGTCGTGCGAGATATCGACCAAGCACGTGATGTGGCGGTGCGGCAATTGGCCGAGTCGAGTGCCGGTTTGGCGATTGATCTGGCAGCCAAGGTGGTCCGGCAAGACCTCACCGCTGGCCGACAGAGTGAAATCGTGAAGGAAGCACTCAGCCGTTTTGCTGGTACGGACCCAAGCTCGAACTGACGCCAAGGCAATAGAGGACCGATCATGGCCGATAGCCAATCAAAAGATACGCGACGCCACTCGGTGTTCAATGTTGTCGAAGAGCAAATCGCAAAGACGTATGCGCAAGGCTTTTTGGGGGCGATGGCCCCGGCAGAGAATGGCAATGCGGTCGCGGATTTGGTGGCGATTGATGAGGAGATACTTGCTAAGCATCCTCGCCTTTTATCGACCCTCGATTCGGCGTTCCTGGATAACGATCAGCGGATCGAGATGATTGATCGGGTGTTTGGCGGGCGAGTGTCGCCCGTCGTGGTGAAGCTGCTCAAGGTGATGTCGTCCCACGGGCGGATTGGCATCTTGCAGAGCGTCATCCGGCAAGCCAAGCACTTGTTCAACAACCTCCAGGGACGCTCCGAAGTGCTCATCCGTTTGGCCCACCCGGCGGACGATGAGTTGCTTGCTCAAATTACACAAACAATTCGTGAGAAAATGAGTGTCGAGCCGGTCGTGACGGTCCAGATCGACCCAAGTTTGGTCGGCGGCCTTGAAGTCCGAGTGGGCGATACGGTCTTCGACGGATCCATCCGCACTGCTTTCCAGAAAGCCCACAAGACAATTGTCGAACAAACAATCGAAGCCATCGAGAGTCAGCCCGAGCGATTTACGATCGCAAGCTGAAAGATTTAACCACAGAGATCACAGAGTCCACTGAGAAAACTAAAGAGAGTCTTTGTGAGAGAAAAAGTTTTCTCTCTGGAATCCCTCTGTTCTCCGTGGTGAATAAAAACGAACTACGGCTTACGAGCCACCCGGAGAAACGTGATGAAGTTCAATAGCGACGAAATCGCCTCAGTCATTCAGCAAGAGATCGCCAACTACGATGCACAAATTGATGTACGAGAAGTGGGGCGAGTACTTGAGGTGGGTGACGGCATCGCTCGAGTTTACGGTCTTTCGGGCGTCATGGCGGGCGAGATGGTTGAGTTCGCCACTGGCGTAACGGGCCTCGCATTTAACTTGGAAGAGAACTCGGTGGGGGTCATCATTCTTGGTGACTACCTGAAGATTGCCGAGGGTGAAGAAGTCAAGAGTATGGGTAAGCTCTTGAGCGTGCCGGTGGGGGACGGAATGCTCGGCCGCGTGGTCGATCCCCTCGGCCAACCGCTTGACGGCAAGGGGCCGATCAGCACCAGCAAGTCGCGCCCTGTAGAAGTGATTGCAACGGGCGTCTCTGAGCGTCAACCCGTGTGCGAGCCGATGCAAACGGGTATCAAGGCGATCGATGCGATGACACCTGTCGGCCGTGGCCAGCGCCAGCTTATTATCGGCGACCGCAAGACGGGTAAAACGGCCGTCGCAATCGACGCGATCATCAACCAAAAAGACTCGGGCGTAAAATGCTTTTACGTCGCGATTGGACAAAAGGAATCGACGGTTGCCGGCGTGGTCGAAAAGCTCCGCGATTCGGGCGCGATGGATTACACGACCGTCATTGTCGCTGGTGCGAGTGACCCGGCACCGCTCCAATACATCGCCCCCTATTCCGGTACGGCGATGGCCGAGGAGTACATGTTCAACGGTGGCCATGCGTTGGTCGTTTACGATGACTTGAGCAAGCAGGCCGTTGCTTATCGCGAGTTGTCGCTGCTCATGCGACGTCCGCCAGGGCGTGAAGCCTTCCCCGGTGACGTTTTTTACTGTCACAGCCGCTTGCTCGAACGTTCGGCCAAGCTCTCCGACAAACTGGGCGGCGGATCGATCACAGCACTGCCGATCATCGAGACGCTCGAAGGCGAGGTTTCGGCTTACATTCCGACCAACGTCATCTCGATCACCGATGGCCAAATCTACTTGCAACCGGACTTGTTCTTTGCGGGCGTGAAGCCAGCGATGAACGCGGGTATTTCGGTGAGCCGAGTGGGTGGAGCGGCTCAGATCAAGGCGATGAAGAAGGTCTCGGGCGGCTTGCGTCTTGACCTCGCCGCGTTTCGTGAGCTGGAAGCCTTCGCTCAGCTTGGTACGGAACTGGATCCCGACACCCAGGGCAAGCTCGACCGCGGCTACCGAATGGTCGAACTACTCAAACAGGGACAGTACCAGCCGCTTGAAACGGTGGACGAAGTCCTCCTGATTTATGCCGGCACCCGTGGTAACCTTGATGAAGTAGCCCTGACGGACATCGCGAAGTTCGAGAAGGAGTTTGTTACCTTCCTCCGCGACCAAAAGCCAGAGATTCGCCAAGAGATTATCTCCACCAGTGATCTTAGTGATACGTTGATCGAAACGATCGACGCCGCGATCGCTGAGTTCAAAACTCAATTCCACGGAGCCAAAACTGCCTAAGTGTGGATGAACAGAACTCTGTAATCCGCATTCCCCCTTCCGCAATCCGCATTCGTCTTTTTCGTTATGGCCAATCCCAAACTCCTCGATAAACGCCGCAAGTCGGTCAAGAATATCCGCAAAATTACGCGGACGATGGAGTTGATCGCAACGGCCCGATTCAAGAAAGCGATGGACCGCGCAGCGGCAGCGACGGGCTACACGGATCGGATCACACAACTCGTGGCCGATCTGATGGGGACCGGCCTGTCGGTGAGCCATCCCTTGCTCGAAGCGCGGGACAAGGTCGAAAACGCCACGCTGCTCGTGCTGACAGCCAATCGTGGTCTCTGCGGCGGGTTCAACGGCAACTTGATTCGTGGTTCGGCACGTCATTACAACACGCTCGCCGACGTGGCAACCCACCGCAAAATCGAAGTCAGTGGCAAGCGGGGCATCAGTGGCCTCAAGTACCGTGGCTTGGAACTGGCGAACGAGTTCACGCACTTTGAAGACAAGCCGCGGTTTGACGAAGTGGATGTCGTCGCGTCGCATTACATCGAAGAATACATCGGGGGCCGACTCGATCGCTTGGATGTCGCCTACACCAAGTTCATCAACCCGGCGAAGCAAGAAATCGCGATCGAAACACTCCTGCCGCTCGGTTCGTTGGGAGCGGAAAACGATTCGGAGGAAGCTAGCAGCGACTCGTACGAGTTCCTGCCGTCGCCTCAAAGCATCTTGCAAGAGATCGTGCCGACTAGTTTCAAAGTCAAGCTATTTAAGTGCTTCCTTGATTCGGCTGTCAGCGAACAGATTGCCCGTCGTGTTGCGATGAAAGCAGCAACGGAGAACGCGGACGACCTGATTAAACACCTAAGCATGCAATACAACCGTGCCCGTCAGGGCCGCATTACGAACGAGTTGATGGACCTCATCGGCGGCGTTGAGGCCATTAGTTAAAAGAGTTGAGAGTCGCTAGGCGCTAGTTTTTGTGCCAGTGACTTCCAGAAACGATAAAAGAACCAGAACGGGTAGCTAGCGAAAAACTAGCGCCTCCCAACTAGCAACTACCAACCAATTCCCATGTCAACTGCTACGCTTAATTCGGGACGTATCACACAGGTCATCGGCTCAACGTTTGACGTTGAATTCCCTGAGGACCAGTTGCCGGCGATTTACAACGCTGTGAAAATCGATGCGAACCAAAAGGGAGTTCACGTCAAACTCACCGGCGAGGTGCAGCAGCACCTGGGCGGAGGCCGTGTTCGTTGTGTTGCCTTGGGTAGCACGGACGGCCTCGTGCGTGGAACAGAAGTTGTTGACCAGGGTGAGCCGGTCACCGTGCCGGTTGGCGAAGGGACACTCGGCCGTGTGTTCAACGTCACGGGCGACGTGATCGATGGCCGAGGCCCTGTGAAGACCGACGAACGATGGTCGATCCATCGTGACGCGCCCGACCTAAAGGACCTGACGACCGACACCGAGATTTTTGAGACCGGCATCAAGGTGATCGACTTGCTCACCCCCTTCGTGCGAGGTGGTAAGGCGGGGTTGTTCGGTGGTGCGGGACTGGGCAAGACGGTTATTCTCACCGAGTTGATCGCACGTATTGCGACACAGCATGGTGGTTACTCCGTGTTCGCAGGCGTTGGCGAACGGACACGTGAAGGGACCGACCTGTGGCTCGAGATGCAGGAAGCCAAGATCGGCGACACCGGCAAGAGCGTTATCGATCAAACGTGCATGGTGTTCGGCCAGATGAACGAGCCACCCGGTTCGCGTCTTCGTGTCGCACTTTCTGCGCTGACGATGGCCGAGTACTTCCGCGACAAGACGGGTGCTGACACGCTCCTGTTTGTTGACAATATCTTCCGCTTCTCGCAAGCGGGCTCTGAGGTTTCGGCACTCCTGGGTCGAATGCCCTCCGCTGTCGGCTACCAGCCCACCTTGGCAAGCGAGATGGGGGCCCTGCAAGAACGGATCGCTTCGACCAACAAGGGGGCCATTACGTCGGTCCAGGCGGTTTATGTGCCAGCAGACGACCCAACCGACCCCGCACCGGCCACCGCATTCAGCCAGCTCGACGCGTTTATCTACCTCGAGCGGTCGATCTCAGAAAAGGGCATCTATCCGGCAGTCGATCCGCTCGCTTCATCAAGCCGAATCCTTGATCCGCAATACGTTGGCGAGGAGCACTACAACTGTGCCCGTCGCGTGCAAACCACCTTGCAGCGTTACCGCGAACTACAAGACATCATTGCAATTCTTGGTGTGGATGAACTGTCCGAGGTTGACAAGCAGATCGTTCACCGGGCTCGCCGCATCGAGCGATTCCTCTCACAGCCGTTCTACGTGGCCGAAGTGTTCACCGGCAAGAGTGGCGAGTTCACGTCCATCGCCGACACGATCCGTAGCTTCAACGAAATTTGCGACGGCAAGTGGGACCACCTCCCCGAGAGTGCCTTCATGTACGTCGGTGCAATCGAGCAAGCCGAAGAGCAGTGGAAGAAAAACCAAAAGTAGTCGCTGTACATAGCCTCGCCATCCTGGCGAGGGGCGTTCGTAAACGAGTAACTTATGTCCGAAACATCAGGTCCGCTAAAAGTCATCGTCGTAACCCCCGAGGAGACGGTGGTCGCAACCACCGCCGACTCGTTGGTGCTACCGCTGTTTGATGGTGAGATCGGCATCTTGAAAGGGCATAGCCCGATGATCGGTAGGCTCGGCTACGGTGAGATGCGGCTTAAAAATGGCGCCGAGGAGCACCGCTACTATGTCGATGGTGGTTTCGTTCAAGTGACGGACAACCAGGTAAGTGTTCTGACCGATCGCGCGTTGCCCGTCGGCGATCTCAATGCGGAAGCGGCCAGGGAACAATTGGCCGAAGGCCTTGCCCGAAAAACCGCTAGCCCTGCTGAACAAGACCTTCGCGACCGCATCATTTCTCAAGCCCGCGCACAGGTCCGCTTGGCTGAGAAGCTCAAGTAATTCCTTGAACTACCACAGAACCACGAAAATCTTGATCGTGGGAGGCGTTTCCATCTATTCTTTCCATCGTTACTTTGTGGTTTAACTTACCCTAGATAGCTATGCCCACGTTCATGGATCGGCTGGCTTCTGCGGTTCGCGAAAAGCGAAGCCCGCTGATGGTGGGGCTCGATCCGCGGCGTGCTTCGTTACCGGAACCACTCAAGGTGGCGGACGATGCTTCTGCTGAGCAAATCGCTGAGGCGTATCGCGAGTTTTGCCGTGGTGTGATCGACGCGGTCAGAGATTTCACGCCGATCGTCAAACCGCAGGCAGCTTTTTTTGAGCAGCTTGGCCCGCCGGGGATGGTAGCGCTTGGGTCGGTGATCGACTATGCGAAGCAGGCGGGCCTTTTGGTTTGTGTTGATGGCAAGCGGAACGATATTGGTTCGACTGCCGAAGCGTATGCCGACGGTTGGTTGGGTGAGCAAAGTCCCTGGCGTGGCGATGCGATCACCGTGAGTCCCTATTTGGGCGACGACAGTCTCACGCCGTTTGTGAAGGTCGCCGCCGAGCGCGATTGTGGCCTGTTCGTCTTGGTGAAAACCTCGAACCCGGGTGGTGGTCTGTGGCAGGATCGTGAAGCGGAAGGATTGGCGATTTATCAAAGTGTCGGTCAACATGTCGAAGGATTGGCCGCCTCAACCGTTGGAGAATCCAATTACGGTGTTGCCGGTGCGGTCGTCGGAGCGACCTACCCAGAGCAACTGACCGAGTTACGTGCCGCCATGCCCCACACTTGGTTCCTTATCCCCGGCTTCGGCGCCCAGGGTGGTTCGGCAAAGGATGTCGCAGGCGGCTTTGATGCGGAGGGTCTCGGTGCTGTGGTCAACAGTTCGCGCGGCGTGATCTTCGCCTACAACCGGCCGGGCGCCCCCAAGGCTTGGCAAGAGGCGGTCCGCGACGCTGCCCAAGAAGCCGCCACACAGCTTTATGCGGTTTCTAAGAAGAATTAACGCGCTTGCCTAATGGCCCGTTTGTGCGACAATTCGAGGTATGCTTATCCCTCGCTTTTCGCTTCGCACTGGCCTCATGGTTTTGACGAC
>JAJRUA010000159.1 GCA_024278035.1 Planctomycetota bacterium
ATTCTACTTTCTTTAGGCGTGCTACTCGTTTCTCGTCCGCTTACTGTCTTCGCAATTGATAACGGCTTCGGTTTCTCCGTTGTTTTATTGGTTCCGACATGTTGCTTGAGCCTCTGGCTCGCACTTTCTTCGCCACGTCGCTCACAACGTATTGGTTGGTTTGCCTTTTTCTCCGTTGTCACATTCCTTCTTCCGACCGGCAATTGGTGGCAGCGGCGAATTGAAAATGTGATTGTTTGGATGCAGGATATCTTTCGCGATTCTTCATACGACTCGCTGTATTCTAGTGCGGAAGTCGTGGCCATTTTTACGGTCTTCCTTCTGCCGTGGAGCATCGCTTGTCTTTTAGGTTGGCTTGCGTCTCGCTTTGTGAGAAGAAGGCTGGGTCTCTCGAACAGCGATCCTGAATTTCCTGACGATCGGACCTATCGATTTTCACTTCGTGGAATGCTGATTTCCTATTTAGTTTGTGGCGTCCTGGTAGCTTGGATTTCCAATATCGTACGAAGTTGGGAGACAAAAGAAGGGGTGAACCGAGACCTGTTTTTACAGCAATTTAGCCAAACTTTCACAACGGGCAACGTAACGTTACTCACCAAGCCCGAAATCACGGAAGACCATGCACTCGCCGCACTCGCCAAGGGACGTACCATCAGAAGTTCGGGGATTAGCGAGTATCGAATCGTCGCTTCGATCAAGAAGAACGAGGAAGAAGCTTGGGCCGTCTGGACTTTTCTGTGCAATGAGCGATACCCAGGAACGGTTTCCCAATTTGGCTACGCCGAGGCTCGTACGAGAGACCGCTTGCCGTTACATCCCTTACCTCGAACCAAGTCCCTTTTGGGACCAGAGCCGATTAGCCAAATGCGTGATGGCGAACCCAAGCTTCACCAAGCCGAATTTCTTGTTGCGCCTCTGGCGGCCGAGCCGGGAGATTCGATCATCATCACCGTGAAAACAGAACGTTTCTTTGAGTGCGAATTGATTTTCCGTCCGGTCACTGCGGTGACAACGTTACCAGTCATAAAAAACACTTCTGAATCGGGCACCGTCACATGGAATCTTACCATCCAACCCAAATACCAAGGCGCGTCGATTGGGTACGAATGTCAAACCCGATCGAACTCATCTTATCGAGCGAGAACGATCGTTGGTGCGATGGAAATTCGCGATCGGAAAGCGACGAACTAAACGGAAAAGCGAGACGCTGGCGTGGAGAACTCAGAACCGATGTGGCTCTTGGAATAGGGTATCCGCTGTAAAACCTCCGGCATCGAAGACCAGCCGGAGAAGGGACGCCGACGGCTTGCCATCTCTTGGGTGGTTTTATCTCTCCGCAATCCGTTCCAACCACTCCGCACTGGGTGGCCCGTAGGGCCTGAACTTTTCGGTTTGGCCCGTCTCGTCGTTGTAGTACAACGCGCGGTGGACGGCCAAGTCGCTGGCAGCGGGGGTGTCGATGAGATTGCTCGAATCGGCGGCGGACATCTGTAGGGCAACCCGCTGGGCAAACTCTCGCAAGGTTTGACGATCGAACAGCCGCATGGCCGAGTTGAATGAATCGCACCAGACGATCGTGTGAATGCCAACCGCTGGGCCGTTTTTGAGAATCTCCGCGAGCTGTTGATCGGGGCGGAGCGGTTCGTCGCCGCTTGAGCCAAAACTAAAGTCGTCTTCACGTCGGCGAAGCTCACGAAAGCGGGCCGCGTTATGAAGAACAAGGTAGATCGGCTGGTGGTCTTGATTCTCTGTTTCGGCTTCTCGTCGAGCCACTTCATCGGCAATCTCAGTAAAAACCTTGGCCAAGCCCGCTTGGTCGGTGGTGGTTGCCTCTTCGCCCAAGGCATCGGTTACCTTCTTCCAGGCACCGTGCCCCGCTTCGCCGGGGCGTGCGCCGTCGAGTACGACGAGCTTGGCCGGTTCGGCAACGCAGAGCGAAATGGCGGCGGTCGTGAGAATGCCCAAGGCAGAAGATTCGTCGGGCCCGACAACCAGTAGGTTGGCCCCAGGGTGATGGCCTAGCTCGGCGTGCGTTGGTGGTTTGATCGCAACGGCAGCACCAAGCCATGCAGGTGGGGCGATCCCCTTGTCCCTCTGTGGTGCCCGGCTCGCTAGAAGTTGGGTCAGCGGTTGGTTCGTTAGCGGGTCGGCTGGGGTGTTGCCCTCAAAGACGATCGTCTCCGGGCGTGGTAGTTCGAGTGAATGGCGATGTTCGTCGATCCGGTCAAGCTGTGCCGAGCGTTCGTTGTCCGAAAGCCAAACGACTTGGAACGGCTCGTTGGCCGCGACCATACCATTCTGGCAATTGTAAATCGCTTCGCCCGGCCGGCTGAGGAAACGGGCTGCCGTGTTTCGCTCGTCACTGAAAATTAGATGGGCGTCGGACTCGCTGCACTCCAAAGCGACGCGAATCGCCATTTGACCGAGCGTACTCCGTGCAATGGAATAAGCCCCTGCTAAGGTTTGCGTGCCGAGCAGGACATGAATCCCAAACGCACGGCCTTGCCGTACGAGTCGATCCATCAGCAAAGCGGCCTCTTGTGCCAAGCGATCGTCTTCGACAAACAGTTCTTGGAACTCGTCAATGATTAGCAAGGTGCGAGGCATTTTTTTATCGGGGCGTGCCGATCGGAAGTCGGCCAAGTTTTGCACGCCTGCGTCACGGAAACTTTCGCCACGGGTTTGCAGTTCTTCGTCGAGCCGTTCGAGTACGCTCAGGCCGAACTCCCGTTCGCTTTCGATGGCAATCACCCGGGCGTGTGGCAGACGATGGGTAGCATACGACTTGAACTCGACCCCCTTCTTGAAATCCACCAGATAGAACTCGACTTCGTCGGGGCTAAAGCGAAGTGCAGCGCTGGTGACCAACGCATGAAGGAACGTCGATTTGCCGGAACCGGTTTTCCCTGCTACCAGCAAGTGCTGTGAAGTCCCTTTACCAAGCCGGACGTTTTGAAAGCTTTTGGCGCCCGATCGACCGACCGGCACAAGGAGTTCGTCGCCACAGCTTTCATTCCATAAACCTTCTTCGTCACTCGGCATGACGACGGAAAAGGGAACTTCGACTTTGGTGGCTGCCTTCGCCGCTTCGCCCGCCTTGCGGATCGTATCGATCATCGCCTCCGGGGGCGGGGTACTGGCAAGCTCAAGAGGCAGTTTTTCGTAGGCCGGGTAACGCCACACGAACTGCCCGGCAGGTGGATCCCAATCGAGCCAAATAGCGTCCTTCTTGAGATCGTCGAGTCGGAAGTCGCCATGAATCTTTGCCTGGGTATCCACCCCAAGCAGCGTGTAAACCCCACAACGGGGCCCACCCGTCATGAGGCTTGTCAGACGGCGCGTAGCGGTTTCTGAGAAGTTTGCGGGGAAGCCGGCAGCGACAATCACTTGAAACGGCTCGGCCACTTCCCCCGCCTGAGCGTTGTACTCATGGATCGTCTCGTACTCGCTCCGCAGGTACTTTTGGATAACCGTTTCCATGTGATTGGTGAGTCGGCCAAGCTGCTCATCAATATCGCGCGGCTCGCTCCAAATACGACCGGCGATCAATTGGTCGTCGATGTCGGCAAGGTGCATGAACGACTGGAAATTGTCGCCCAAGCCAATTGGATCGAGAATCGTGAACCGTACTTTCCCAGGCGGCATCGCGGTGAGAAAACGGAGCATCATGGCCTGGAGCAGATTCACCCCATCCGCTCGCCCTTCGGCTGGTGCGGTGACCAACATTGTCGGGTGTTCGTTAAGTGCCATCAGCGCCGGCATTTCAAGCCTTGTTTGCGGCGGCTCTAGGCGTTTGTCTTCGGATAAACCGTTTTTGATCCGGGCAAGGTTGATCTCCGTGGTGCCGAAGGCGATCGCCGTGGGGGGCTCGGTCGGTTGGATCCACTCCGAAAAATCGGTGTCGGAAAAATCGGGGAAAAGTCGTTGGCATGCGCTCCGCATGTCGCGCAACTCGGCACGAATATCATCGAACTGGGTGAGCCATTTCTCAAACATTCGCTGCCAACCGGTCTCGTAATCGCCGTTGATCTTGGTGGTTTCGTCGGCGTGCTCTCCTTCGATACGAGCGATTTTCTCATCGTAGCGGCTGGTTAGTTCTGTTACCCGCTCGGCGTACTCACGCTCGATCTCTTCCAGTGCCTGTTTTTGGCCATCTCGCATCTCGGAGAGTTTTGTCGGGAAAACCTGGGTGATCTCCTGGAACTCTGCGTCGCGGTCCGCCATCGCTTTTCCGACAAGTTGTTCAAGGCGGACGCCCAGCTCTTCGAGGCTTGTGTCTCGCTGTGTACGCGATTCGCTTTCTTCCCACTGGGCACGATCCACGGCCCGTTGGCTGGCTTGTCGAAAGGTTTTTTCAGCCGTACGAATCGCCTCGGTCGCGACTTCAAAACCAGTGGCCGTCTGTCGGCGTGCCTTGGGCAATAGGGCAAAGTAGCTGGCAATGGAGGCGAGCATCGCGGCCCCGAGGCCTATGGCGTAGGCTCGCCAGTCGGCCCAACTCAAGGCGAGCGCTGCTGCCGGCAGAACGACACTCAGCATGCCGGCGAAAGCCCCAAGGGGAAGAGGGCCAGCAATCCATTGCGGCAAACGTTGGTCGTAGAGCGCCTGAGCCGCGTCCCTTGCCGAAACGACGGCTTCTTGCAAACACGCTTCAGCCGCATGGCAAGCATCATCGTTGGCCGGTTCCTCTTTTTCTTCGCTTGCCAATGGACTGCCGACAGGCAGTATCGACGCCCCCTCGATACCGCGATTTTGGGCAATAGCAACCGCCTCAGCCCCGATCGTCGCAATTCCCGCCTGCAAAGTTGCGAGTCGTTGTTGCGTCGATTTCAGTTTTAGATGGGTCTTTTCTTTTGCCGTGTCGTACAACGTAAGGATTTGCCAAGCTAGCTCTTTCTTTTTTCTGGCCGCCTGTTCCGCCGTTTTCGCTGCTTGGGCTTCCGCCTTAGTTCGGCGTTGGTGGTACTCGTCTTGCGTTCGGGCCCGCTCGGCTTCGTAGGCAACCACGCCCATGGACCGCCGCCCCTCAAAGTCGGTGCTAATCCGGTCTCGCTCGATTCCCGAAGACTCTTCCACTTCACGAAGGTGGCTGTCACGACGGCGATTGGCTTTCTTTGTCGCTAGTCGTTTCTCTTCGGCAAGACGCTCTTCTTCAACATGCCGCTCGGTGGCAGCGCGCTGTAGCTCTCGCATCAATTCGAGCTGACGGTAGGTCGAGAGGCCAGAAGATTCCAAAGTCGGTTTGCTCGCGATCGAAGTGGGACACCTGCGGGGAGATCTACCATTCTAAGCAACACTCAGCCCCCGTCCTCCAGTTCTCTCTGAGCTTGGTGCAAGAGTGTTCGCATTCGCCCGATCGCGTCCAGCGCATTCTTTACAATCGGCACCATCGGTTCGAGTCGCTCCTTATGGAAGGCACGAGAAACGGGGTCCTCCCATTCCTGGGCCGACTCTTCCCAGACGCGTCCTAAGTCCTTCAGGCCAAGATGAATCCGTCCTGCAGCGCTATCAAGATCAACGGGCTTCATGAGGAAGGCTCCTCGGAGGATTCTTCCGACCCTTGGCTAACGTCAGCGGAAGAACGCTTCGCACTTTGTGGCCCGCTTGCTGCGATGTAACGCTCCAGCGAACCGAGCACACGTTCCAGTTCCGCCGTTGCCTGTGGCGTCTCGACTTCAATCCACTGCTTGAGCTGTGCCGTGCGACCTTGGTACTCGTGCATTTCATGCCGCAAGGTGCTGGCTATTTCACGAACCCGTTGTTGCTTCTGTTGACATCTTCTCAGGTGGGCTTCTGCTTTTTTAAGTTCGGCTCTTTCCTCAGCACACGAAGGCTGTTCGTCATTGATCGGATACATTAAGCAGCGCTGCAGTGCTGCCTTGGCTTCGCTCACCCCGTCGAAGGCCCTGCGAACGCGGTCCTTCCAGTAAGCGGGCCGATCGTGCTCCACCCAGTCGATCATCCGGCGAACTTGGCCATCGATTTCCGCAAGACTATCCCCCGAACGATGGGCGAACCGAAGCAGTTCCTCACGAACTCGCTGTATCGCATCGAATGACTGAACCTTGGCGGACATGGCGAGAGGGAAGGCTGAGGGAAGTTATCGCTGCTGCAAATACTCTTCGATGCGTTCTGCTTTGCGAATCAACAGCGGCGCTTGCTCATTGGTGGTTTCTACGTAGCGAGCGATTGCTTTCATCTGTTGCTCAAAGTCTTCGGTAAATTTCTTCTGTTCTTGGTCTCGCCAAGAGGTGCCGAGCGCGTGTAACTGCGCGGCGAGGGCCGTCATTCGTTCCTCAAGCTCGGTGTTGAATCGCCGAAGGTTGTTGGCAAAACGGCGAAGTTCGACAGGGTCGACAATGGCTTGTGACATGGAAAGGCTCGCTCCTCAACAAGGTTACCTATCGAACAGGTGGTGCGACTAGCGGAGGTTTGCCCCTGCGTCGGCAGGCCCCAAAGAGGATTCGACTACTGCCGCAAGATTTATTCCGGACGGATTTGCTTCGTCTTTGAACAGGGAACGAGCCTCTACCAGCAGGCGAATGGCCGTGCTAATTTGATCTTCGGAGTGGTCGGACGTAATGAAGAAACGAAGCCGTGCCGCCTCTTCTTCTACGGCAGGGTGCATGATCGGTTGCACATTCACTCCGCTCTCGTAGAGTTTCTGTGACACTCTCAGTGACAAAAGAGAGTTACCTAGAATAATAGGGATGATCGGCGTGTTACAACTGAACCCGGTATTAAAGCCTGCCTTTTTTGCAAGGGTAAGGAAAAGTTGCGAATTCTCTCGAAGACGGACAATTCGGTCGGGCTCAGCCTGTAACAACCTTAACGAAGCCAGGGCAGCCGCCGTATTGGCTGGAGTGATACCCCCAGAAAAAACAAAGCCTGGGGCAGTGTACTTTAGGTATTCCACAATTTCCTTCGAGGCAGCAACGTAGCCGCCACAGCTCCCAAGCGACTTGCTGATGGTCCCCATGCAAAAATCAATGCGGCGAGAATCCACTCCCTGAAACTCCCCCATCCCCCGGCCGGTAGCCCCCATCACCCCGACCGAATGGGCTTCATCCAGGTACAAGTAGACCTGGTATTTCTCCTTTAATGCCACAAACTTAGCGACATCGGAGTAATCTCCGTCCATGCTGTAGACACCCTCGATTGCAATGACAACACGCCGGTATTCGCTGCGGCAATTTTTAAGCAATTTTTCACAAGCTCTCCAATCATTGTGAGGAAACGCCCGGCGAGTGGCTCCCGACAGGAGGCATCCTTGTAAAATGCTATTGTGGGCCAAAGCATCGTGTAAGATTAAATCGCCTGGCCCAAACATATGACCTATAACCGACTCGTTCGTCGCATGCCCTCCTGGCATTACGATAGCGTCTTCGGTGCCAACAAATTCGGCGATCGCCTTTTCAAGCTCACGATGAACCGTCTTTTCGCCCGAAACGAGCCGACTCGCCGAGGTGCTTGAACCGAATTGGTCAATCGCTCGCTTGGCCGCTTCGTGGACGACCGGGTCGCCCGACATGCCAATGTAATTGTAGCTACAGAAATTGATGTACTCTTTGCCGTCGATAAGAGCCGTATCGTTCGTGATCCCCTGATGCTCCGAAAAGAACGGGTTGCGCAAGCCGACATCATCGATCAGACGGATCGTCGCTTGCAAACGGCGGTACTCGGGCGACTCGCTAAAAACATAGTCGCTCGGCTGAGGTTTTGTTGACGCCTCGGCCGAGTTCTCCGTCGTTTCGCCAAGTAGGCAGAGACGGACTTGATCGACCACATCCTGGCACGTTTCCATGCTTAGAATAGCGTCTTCCGTAAAGCGGCCGCCAAACTCCTTTTCAAGGTCGGCGACGATCTCCATCCGTTCGAGCGAATCCAGCCCCAAGCCGGCAATGTCCGACTCAAGTGTCAGTCGTGCAGCGCGATCTTGAGCAACGCTCGCAATAATTTGCATGACGCGATCGACCACCCCTGCACGCTCTTTCTCTCTGTCTGCCGAGGATTTCGGCTTGGTACGCTTGGCTTCGACAGCTTCGACACCCGCAGCGGTGCGCAAAAGGTCTAGCTCGGAAGCATGGGTGCTTGACTTACCGCGGCGACGACGTGAATGGACCGTTACCGTACCATCACGGCCTCCTTCGGCAACGATCGACAGCTCGCCCGCTTCGTAATCCTTCCGGCAAGCATGACGCTGAATCTTGCCGCTGGAGGTTTTGGGAATCGAGTGCGGCTTGATGAGCACGATGGCTTGAGGGCTTACGTCGTGATGCAAGGCAATCTCTTTGCGGATCGCATGGCAAACGGCGTCGTAATCGATATCGCGTTTACGAACGACCTCTTGAACGACAACCAACTGTTCGGCCCCATCGCCTCCGATGGAAAAAGCGCCCCCTGCTGCGGGCCGAAGGTCCTCGTGCGCTTGCTCGGCGGTTAGCTCCAAATCTTGCGGATAGTGGTTCACGCCACGAATGATAATCAGGTCTTTGAGGCGACCGTTGATAAAGAGATCGACCTCTCCCTCTTCTCCATGAAAACAACCAAGATCCCCCGTTCGCAGGAAGGGCCCTCGGCCATCTTCTAAGCAGGCTTGGAAGGTCTCTTGCGTCGCCTCTTCACGTTGCCAGTACCCTTGGGCAACGCTCGGGCCGCTGACCCATATCTCGCCTACGTGCCCCTGAGGACATTCTGTGAGCGTCTCAGGATCGACAATAACGATCTCTTGCTCCAAGAGACTGGTCCCGATTCCGACGAGGCGAACCGCTCCCTCTTTCTTCGGGTCGGTGACGACCGCTTCGCCCTCTTGTAGCTTCGCTCCGTCGAACGAGCGGACCGGTGCCGCAAGGCTCTTTTCTCCGCCTGCCACCAGCAGGGTCGCTTCGGCAAGGCCGTAGCAAGGATAAAACGCTTCACGACGGAAACCACAAGAGGCAAACGCCTTGCAGAAACGGTCGATTGTCTCCGCTCTTACCGGCTCAGCGCCATTGAAGGCTAGTTCCCACTGGCTTAGGTCGAGATTTCGCTTCTCTTCTTCGGTCACCCGCTCGACACACAGTTCGTAGGCAAAGTTGGGGCCACCACTTATCAGGGCTCCCGAATCCGAAATCAATTGAAGCCACCGCAACGGTTTCTGCAAAAAGTGGGTAGGGGTCATTACACTTACGGGCTGACCAAAATAAATCGGCTGGATGATACCGCCGATGAGCCCCATGTCATGGTAGAGCGGCAACCAAGTCACGCCGCTACTGACGAACGTAGGCTTAAACGCGGCGGAGATGATTGCCGTGTTGTGGAGCAAGTTCCCGTGGCTGAGCATCACTCCCTTGGGTGTGCCCGTGCTGCCAGAAGTGTATTGAAGAAAGGCGAGCGTCTCGGGCGTCACCTTGGGTTGGTTCCAACTGCTGGCCTCTTCGGTTGCGATGTCGCGCGTGCATCGCCACGGAATCGCTGCCAAGTCGGGCAATTCTTCCAGGAGCGGCTCGATCCGCTCAAAGACATCGTGCGTCGTCAGTGCGATACGTGGCTTCGCATCGTTCACAATCGACTGAATCCGCTGCATGTTACGATTACGACGCGGCGGGTAAGCCGGCACCGCCACCACTCCCGCATACAGGCAACCAAAGAACGCCGCAACGAACTCCAAGCCCGAAGGGAAGAGCAGCAGGGCGCGCTCTCCCTCAAGCCCCTGGCTTTGCAAAAAGGCTCCAATGGCTCGGGCCCGTTCGTCGAGCTGTTCGTAAGTCGTGTGGACTCGTTCTGAATCCCCATCGACTAAAAAGGTGAACGCTCGTTGTCGGCCCCGTTTTTCGGCACGCAAACGAAGAAGGCCAACCAAATCGACCGTCTCCTCGGTCAAACCGAAGTCGATTCTCTGCTGGGCGGTTAAGGATCCGTTTTTTGGCACGGTAGAAAGCTCTTCGAACGGTGGGACTCTTACAGAATCATCAGGGGGCTAAGCGAATCCGGTATTAGAAGGGATTTGCGAGGTAATATCTAGTCGATGCTAGCACTTATAGGCAAGACAATCGACGGCTCGCCTTTCTCCTCCTGACGCTAACGTTTTTCCCCACAAAAAAACGGGCTGGGGGGGGCTCCTGTAGCCCTTCCAGCCCGTTTTTGTCTGCAATGATTCGGCATGTAAAGGAGAATCAGTGACGGAACTCGACACCAAGACTAAAGCCATTGATAAAGATATCTCGGCTACCATCCTTGACTCCGAAATTAGGGGCATTGTAGACGACCGTCTCCGAAGCACGTTGGACATTGTCGATGAACTTCGCGGTATAACCTGCTTTGATCGCCAAGGCCTTGGTGATCTTGTAGCGGAGTTCTGCTCGCAATTCGCCTAAAGGTGAAAATCCGGTGAAGCGACGAGAATCGACGGTTGTCGTCGTGCGGCCAAGAATCGGGCGATTCAAAGCACCGGGAACCAGTTCTTCGCCAAAGATGCCATTTTGTGTCAGGTCAGCAATGTTGTAGCCAAAGGTAACCCGGCTATCGATCGTGAAGTCCCACTTCCCGCGGTCACGTGTCCAGCGAAGGCCCAACTGTGGTCCGACAATCTGGTTATCAATATCGTTTCTAACACTCGTTCTTCCTAGGATGCTTCCCAAACCTTGGAATGAGAAATCATCGCTAAGTCGAAGGAAGTTCACACCGTAGCGGAATTGAAGACGGTCACGTCGCCCCTGTTCGAGCTTATGGCCTGTCTTCATTTCATGCGTCAGCATCAATTCAATGCCGTCAAGCTCGGTCCTGTTGCGGACCGTTACTTCATCGAAAAAGACATCGAATTCGTAGAGGTCACCAAAGTCGGTGAACGTACCGATAATTTCATCGTCATCAATCGTGCCGTCACCGTTGAGGTCGGCAAGCACGAGGAAAAAAGTATCTAAGTTTCCGTTGAGATCGTCTGCAATTCCTGTTGTCGCGGTCTGGTCTTCAAAGTCTTCGTTGTCCTCGATCGTGCCGTAGTTACCGATGTAATAAATTGGCCCCGTCACCGTACCAGCGGTTGGAGAGCTATTGATTTGGTAATCTCGGAAACCGCGAAAGTAGCCTTCCGATGCACTGAAGTTGACCGCCACACTACCGAAACCGAGAGCGAACAATTCATTGACGGCCCCTGGATTATCAAGGACACCGTCGTTGTTTGCGTCAACTAAGTCGGCCACATAAAAGGGATCTGTGCCAGGATTTCCGCCGGTTTGGCTACGATAGATGCCCCCTTCGCCGGCTCCAAAAGTACCGCCCGAGTTGGCCTCGGGGCCATCAAGGATGCCGATAATCCAGCCCCGCTCGCCATCGCTGTAACCCAACTCGTAGCGTTCGCCCCAACCAATCGCCGCGTCAGGCGTTCCATCAAGAATGCCGTTCGTGACATTGTACGCCGGTGGGGGGCCTACGACGGTTGCCGGATCAATTTGGGGGACCTGAA
>JAJRUA010000160.1 GCA_024278035.1 Planctomycetota bacterium
TCAATATCGTGCCGCATTTGCCGATCGAGCGCCAGATCGTCGGAGAGGGAGACGACTTGGCCATCGACCCTTGCTCGAACGAAACCTTTTTTTATTAAGTCTTCGAGCAGATCACGATGTTCACCTTTCTGCCGCCTGACGACCGGTGCAAGAACGGAGAACGGCGTCTTCGCCGGCAGTGCAAGAATACGACCCAAAATTTGTTCGCGTGACTGAGCCGTGATCGCTTCGCCACACTCGGGACAATGCCCTTGGCCAACACGGGCATAGAGCACGCGGAGGAAGTCGTAAATCTCGGTGATCGTGCCAACGGTTGAGCGCGGGTTCGACCCCGACTGTTTCTGCGCGATGCTGATCGAAGGGCTCAGGCCTGAGATGTGATCCACATCTGGCTTAGGCATTTGCCCCAAGAACTGACGCGCGAAAGTCGAAAGACTTTCGACGTAACGCCGCTGTCCTTCGGCAAAGAGCGTATCGAAGGCGAGCGAACTTTTGCCGCTTCCCGAAACGCCGGTGAGGCAAATAAGTTGGTTGCGGGGCAACGTGACATCCACACCACGCAAATTGTGTTCGCGGGCGCCACGGATCGTAATATCGGAGGGGGGCATATCAAAAGCGCTGCGGAAATCGAAGCCGAGCGCGGTGGAGGGCAAGGTAAGCTCTCAGTCGAGCCAAGCCCAGCATTATAGGACAAGCGTACATCCCCGCAAAGCACACCTTTTACGGCGGTAGGACCAAGAAAAGTTTCGGTTTAGTGATGTCTTTCTTTTTTAAGAGAGAAAAGCAGGGGGATAATTCAGAAGAAAATCTTTCGACTTCGTGGGAAATTCCCCGAAGATTCGGTCGGGAACGAGGGAATCTTTGCTTCCCAAATTGGTCCCTACGCCCCTTCCACCCGCGTTCTCAGTTAGCCCGTAACCGACCAAAGAGTTTGAACACAAAGAAGGTGCTAATCGTCGCTGTGGCTCCAAGGAGCGTAGCTGTCGGCAGGTTGCCATAGAGCGTAGCTCCGATGGCAAAGAGCAGGCTATAGACGGCGGTGCAACCGAGAAAGACGCACAGAATCTGCACGGGCATCTCCCAGGCTTGGCCATGAATTTTCTCGTCAATCAAGTCTCCCTCCGCACGTGCTTTAGCAACTACCTGAGCCCAGCCGGGACCACCAGGGTGGCACTTTCGGAAGAATTTTCGCAACGTTTCTTCACTTTCAGGCTTGGTAAGGAACGTGCCAGCCACCCAAGCAATCGTCGTCGAGATGACCGCAATAAGAAACTTCATCGACCATCCATCTAAGACGGTGCAGCCGACGGATTCATCCGGCACAAGGGTGACAAGAACGATGGCCACAACAGTTGTCACAACCATCGCATAGATTTCGGACCAAGCATTGATTCTCCACCAAAACCATCGCAGCAAGTAAATGGCCCCCGAACCAGCAGCAGAAAGAAGAAGAATATCAAAGGCCTGCGTTGCGCTGGTTAAAAGAAGGGACAGGGCACCTGCAGCAACCATCAGCAAAACGGTACATAAACGCCCCACCAAGACCAGTTCCTTTTCCGACGCACTCGGTCTTGCAAACCGCTTGTAAAAATCATTCACCGCGTAGGAAGAGCCCCAGTTGAGGTGGGTTCCAATCGTGGACATGTAGGCTGCGATAATCGAAGCGATCACGATGCCTAAAAAACCGGGCCCCAGTTTGGAAACCATTGCCGGATAGGCGATATCGTGAGCCAGAATCGATTCATCCACATGGGGAAATGCGGTACGAATATCAGCGATCTCGGGGAAGCATACCAAAGAAGCAAATGCCACGACAATCCACGGCCAGGGGCGTAAGGCGTAGTGGGCAAAGTTAAAAAGGAGGGTTGCGCCAATGGCGTTTTTTTCGTCCTTGGCCGCAAGCATTCGTTGGGCCATATAGCCGCCGCCGCCCGGTTCGGCTCCAGGATACCAAGCGGCCCACCATTGAACGGCCAGAGGCATCAGCAAGAGGGGCACCCATTGGTTTGGGTCCGTAAAATTCGGAAAAAAGCTCGTTTTCTCTGCTACCCGTGCGTCCAGAAGCAAGTCGCTCACCGAATAGTTACTGGCCATCTGAGCTGCCTCGTCGGCAGCGATTGTACCGGCCTCGACCGCTCTAGCGGCGGCAGCCTTACCCGCTTCGGAAACGGAAACTATCGCGGCATAAACGGCGCCGAACATCGCAAAACTGTACTGAAATAAGTCGGCCCATAAACAGCCTTTGATCCCCCCCAAGGTGGCATAGATAACGACACCTATCGAACCGTAAAGAACGCACTCCCATTTTTCGGCGCCGAACATCAGTGAACCGTACTTGATGATCGCAAGTGTAACGGTAGCCATTATGAAAACGTTGAAAAACACCCCAAGGTAAATTGCGCGAAAGCCTCGCAAGAAGGCCGCGGGCTTTCCGCCATAACGTAGTTCATAAAACTCAAGGTCGGTCATTACTTCTGAGCGACGCCACAGTTTGGCGTAGATGAACACGGTTATCATGCCGGTAACGAGGAAAGCCCACCACGCCCAGTTCTTCGACACACCCTCTTCACGAACCATTCCACATACCAAGTTGGGGGTGTCAGCCGAAAAATTGCAAGCGACCATCGAAACCCCCAGCAACCACCAGGGCATCCCTCGGCCAGCTAGAAAAAACTCGGAAGAACTTTTGCCCGCAGAGCGAGAGGCCCAAATGCCGATGCCAATCACGATCACAAAAAATGTGACAATGATCCCCCAATCGACCGCGTGTAGCTGGACTAGAGAGTTTGCAGGCGGCATTGTTCTTAGGCAATGAAGAAAGGTGGCTGAGGAGAAGGAGACCGATTTGAAAGCGGGCTCAAGAACTTATCTGTACCTCCTGAAACCGCCTGGTACTTCGGTCCAACTCGACCGCTGGAGACTTTCGGATCGATTTTAACAAGGGATTTTACAATCTTGCTTTTATTCCCGATCGCGGCAAGGCCCTGGTTAACCCAACGGCTACAAAGGCTTGAGTTTGTTTTTTGAGCGTCCGGCGAACGGCCTGGGAATGGATCGAATCCACGCCTTCCCTTTGCGACCCACTCTTGGATCTGCAGGCGGCCCGTAGCCGAAAGTTGCACAACGCACTTCGTAGCCATGCTCTTTCCTCCCGAGGCGACCTTTACCAAGCACGAAAAAAAATCAAGGAACCGATTCGAAAAACCAAAGCGCTAGTCTTTTCGCACGGGGACTTTTTCTTCGCGTTTCGCGGGTCGGAGCATGATGACCATCCCCATAATGACGGATAGCAAGATCAAAAACCACGAGATCGTGTAACCCCGTCCCGATGTCGCCTCTTGGGCAAGCAGGGGAAGGATCGCAGTGAGTGGAAAAAGCGTTACCATGATGGTTGCCCTCTAAACTTATGTCTTTGGGTAAGGAGAGTTCGTCTGTTCCTAGGATAGTCTCTAGCTCCTCCGATAGCCAACCGGTGCTTGCCTTCCCGGGATAGAACAGAATCTTGAGAATAGGAACCTCTTAGGGATGCCTGCGATAGCA
>JAJRUA010000161.1 GCA_024278035.1 Planctomycetota bacterium
GGCTTGGCGGCCCACTCGGCTCGGCGTTCACGGGCTGGGGCCCAGTAGGTTTCCGACGCTGCGGCCAGCGCCTTCTTTACGTCGCCGTAACCAAAACCGCCCTTGCGATAAGTGGCGGCCATGTCGGCGATCTCCGTTTCAGCAGCGACCAGCTTGAGAAGATCGAACAGCACGTCCCCTTCGGGGTCCTTCGGGTCTTCCATCGGGCGGCTGTCGGTTTGGATTCGCATGATCTGTTTGCGTTGGAGCTTGACTTCGTCGAATACGGCGAGCGTGTTGCCGTAGCTCTTGCTCATTTTCTCGCCATCGGTGCCCGGGACACGGGCCGACTGGTCAAGCACCTTTCCTTTTGGCAAGACGAATGTCTCGCCGAAGTGATGATTGAAACTCTGAGCAATATCGCGGCAGACTTCGATGTGCTGCAATTGGTCTTCGCCGACGGGGACAACCGTCGCATCGTACGCCAAGATATCGGCAGCCTGAAGCACGGGGTAGGTGAACAGGCCCGCGTCCGCCTTGATGCCCTTGGCGAGCTTGTCTTTGTAGCTGACGCACCGTTCGAGCAGGCCCATCGGCGTGCCTGTTAGCAAGAGCCAACAGAGCTGGCTTACCTCGGGAATGTCGGACTGCACGAAGAGCGTCGCCTTGTTCGGATCGAGGCCGAGTGCGAGCAAGTCGATCGCCCCGTCGAGTGTGTACCGGGCAAGCTTTTCTTTGTCGCGGACAGTGGTCAGGGCGTGGAGGTTCGCAATGAAGTAGAACGCCCCGTCGTCCGCCTCTTCCTGCAAGTGGATGTACTGCTGGATAGCGCCAAAGTAGTTGCCCCAATGGAACGGGCCGGTGGGTTGGATGCCGGAGAGTGCGCGCATGGTAGGGGGAGGGATATAGGAAAGGATTTGGTTGTTAGTTTAGCGAAGGAAAAGGATTGGGGTGGTGGACTGAGCTAGGGACAGGCTCTCCCCCCCCCTCCCCTAGCCCCTCCCCCTGAAAGGGAGGGGGATTCCGCGCAAGCGAAAAGCGTATTTTTGAGAATAGGTTAGCCATCGTGTTCCCCCTCCCCTTTTTAGGGGAGGGGTTTTTGAGCCCCACCCGAACGGGTCGCCAAATAAATCGACTCCAAAACTCCCTCAAGGTTCGACAAAACCTCATCATTTGAGAACCGCAGAACTCGCAAACCTAGCGATTCAAGGCGAGTCTGACGTTCACGGTCCTGCACCTCGCGACCTTCGTGGCTCTCACCATCGAGTTCGATGACGAGCCTGTGTTCAGCACAGAAGAAATCGACGATGAACGATTCGATGGGGTGTTGGCGGCGGAACTTTAAGCCGGCGAGTTGACGGGAGCCGAGGGCGTTCCACACGGCTTGTTCGGGGTAGGTTGCGTTGCGGCGTAGGTCGATCGCGTTATCGCGGATTCTTTTGGGGACTCGTTTTCTTGTTTTTTTTCGTTCTCCGGGATCAGCCCCCTCTCCCTGTTTTTTCGGGTACGCGGCCTCCCCCGAAAGCGGGGGAGGGGGACTTAGCACTGCTGACGCAGTGACTTGTAAGGTTCCTACTATTTTTGCAAGGCTTGCCACACCTAGCGATGCAATCGCCACCGGCAGTGCGTCGAGCAAATCGGTCGAGGCGGTTGGTTGGTAAAAGTTCACCGTGCCAAGCTGCACGGCACTGGCCCCAGCAACGAAAAACTCCATTGCGTCGTCCACGGTGGCGATTCCGCCAACGCCGATAATGGGGGTCTCCACCGCTTGGGCCGCTTGCCAGACACAGCGCAGGGCGATCGGCTTGATCGCCGGGCCGCTGAGACCGCCGACGGTGTTGGCTAGCATCGGCTGGCGCTTACGCCAGTCGATCGCCATGCCAAGGACCGTATTGATGAGCGACAAGGCGTCGGCACCGCCCGCTTCAGCGGCTCGGGCCATCACGGCGATGCTGGTTACGTTCGGCGTTAGCTTGGCAATCACCGGCAGCGAAGTGCCGGCAACGCACTGGCTAACCACCTCTTCGCACCGCGCGGGGTCACTACCGTAATCAACGCCGCCCGAAACATTGGGGCACGAGATATTCAGTTCCACGGCTGCGGGGCGAAGCGACGCATCGAGTTCCCCTAGCCGTCGCGCAAGCGAGACAAACTCTTCGGTCGATCGACCGGCGATGCTGACGATGATCGGAGCACCACATGAAGCAAGGTAAGGCAAATGGCCCGTGATGAAGGCGTCGGCGCCGTCGTTATCAAGGCCAATTGCGTTGAGCATACCGGCGGCGGTTTCAACGGTTCGCCAGGGGGCGTTGCCTTGGCGTTCAACAGCAGTGATCGTCTTCGGAAGAATTCCGCCCAAGCGGCCCAAGTCAACGAACGGGGCCATCTCACGAGCGTAGCCGAACGTGCCTGAGGCAACCAGCACAGGGTTCGGCAAGCTAAGCCGGCCAAGCGTGACCGACAGATCAACCACTTTGGGCTCGATGCTGTTCGGTACGGGCATAGAACGAGACAGCAAGAGGGCAAACGGGAGGACTGCAAAATCTTATCAAAAGGCAATAGCCCCGGGCGCAAGCCTGGAGTTTGCAAGGCTCGACCCCAGGCTTGCGCCCGGGGCTATTGCCTAATTTTGACTTTGCCAGACTACCCCACGCCTCCCTCACAGCCAAGCCGTAGGTTGGCGTTTTAAGAGAAGTACCCTACAAAACCAAGCCGCTTGTACGGTAAGGTTTCATGTGACTCGGCGAGTCCAGGAACCAGATTCTTTCCCACTCGTCGAGGAAGGTGCGCAGATCTTCCGATGTGTAGAGGAGTTGCTGAGCGCGACGGGCCGGATCGGCAGAGTACATGGGGATCAAGCATCCGGTGCTTGATCCGAGACTACAGGCGATCATCAGTGCTAAGAGCCACTTACGCATGGGACGGCACTCCTCCTTGAGCACATCCACGAGCGGGGAAATCCCACCCGGGTGTCGAAATAGTTTATTTTCACACAGAGACCCGAGGAAAACGCCTCAGGGCTCAAATCGTTTCGTTCAGTTGGTCAAATGTCTTTGGACAGGTCGCAGAAGCTAGTAGGTAGTTGAGATCGTGTCGAGGTCAATTGTCCGGGGACCGATCCGCTGTCGATTGGTCGTAACCACTGTAGTTGCTTTGAGTTCCGTCGGTTGGGGGTTGGCCATTCGCTAGCGTCGCAGCCGCTTGTTCAGCGGCTCTTTCGGCAGCTTCCTCAGCAGCGGCGTCTTCCGCCGCACGGCGTTCGAGCTCACGAACCCGTTCCTCCATCTCCTTACCTGGCTTGAAGGTCACGACAAACTTCGCCGGAACCGACACTTTTTCACCTGTCCGAGGGTTGCGTGCCTTCCGAGCGGCCCGCTCTTTTACCTCAAACACGCCAAAATTACGCAGTTCGATCCGTCGGTCTTCAACCAGCGTCTCAACAATAGCGTCGAACGTCTTTTGGACGATCTTCTTCGTCTTGAGCTGGGTCAGGCCGATCTCTTCCGAGATGGTTCTGACGATCTCTTTTTTGGTCACGACGGTCTCCCCGGGCTGAAAGACCGTGGCTCACAAAGAAGCGTCCGTACGCTTCGGTCTTTTGCGAGGCAGCAGGGCCTTTCCAATGGGTTGGCTTATCGTCCCAAGTGTAAGTCTGGTAACGACTAAAGTCAACATTTGCGTGCCTGAAAGGCGTCACAAAAGCCTGTTTTAGTTGTCTGTTTACTCTGGCACCCAGGTGCCACTCTGCTTCGTAACCTGTTTTGTAGTAACTACTTAAAAGACCACCTTGTATTGGAATCCCCTTAGGAATCCTGCTTTAAGACGCAAACCTAATCATACAAACGGGTTGCGTCTTAAATAAAACCAATTTGTGGCGAACCGCCTCATGCCGGCAATAGCCGCTACGACCCCTATCGGCCCCATAGGCGGCAGGCTTTAGCTAACCCGCAAAGTCCACCAGAATGTCAGGCTGCTAAGTGGAAATCAGACGCGGACCACTTTGCGCTGGGCCTCAATCTCTTCGAGTGTGTAGAGCCGACCCTTGCCGCTGCCAGGGCAAACGTCGCACGTCTCGGCCCATGCTTGGGCGGATTTCAGGTTCGATTCCCAGAAGGGCCAAGTACGGCACTGACGTGGTCGGGCGGCGTAGACTCGGCACTTCCGGTCCGCGTTGAGCAGCACACAATCAAAGCTCTCTGGCAGCTCTTTGAGGCTCTTCCTCAGGCCCACCTCTCGGACGAACTCCGCTTCAAACGCCTCGGCCGTCATCCCCAAGGCTGCCGCCATGTCAGCAATCTCTTGCTTGTTAAGCCAAACGTAGCCTGGGGCGCCGGTGCAGCAATCGCCGCAACCAGAGCAAGTGAACTGTAGGCCTTCGGTGTACCAAGGTTTTTTGCTGCTAGAAGGAGGGGGCATCAAGGCACTTTTCAGTAGTTCAAAAAAACACTAAACAGGCGGCGCGGCCGCTAGTTGCTGGATTGCTTCGATCGTTTGGTCAATTTCTTCGTTGGTGGTGTTTGCTCCTGGGCTCAGACGCACGGCACCGGCGGGCGTCGTGCCCAGCGCCTCGTGCATTAGCGGGGCACAGTGCAAGCCGGCCCGGCATTCGATGCCAGCCGTCGTCGCTAGCAACATCGCCACGTCCTGCGGATCGTAGCCTGCTAACGTCAACGAAACAACGCCCGCTTGTCGTTCGGCATCTGCCGGTCCAAATAATCGTATTCCCTTGACGCCATCGAGGCCTGCACGAAGTCGGCCCGTTACTTTTTCAATTTTACGTTGTTGCGATTCCACACCGACCGACAAAAGGTACTCCACCCCAGCGTTCAAACCGGCAATCCCCGGCATGTTGAGACTGCCCGACTCGTAGTAATTGGGCATCACTTCGGGCTGCTGGAGCAGATCACTCATCGACCCCGTTCCGCCGAGTCGCAAAGGACGGATCCGCGATTCCAGCCCCGGTCGGAACCACAGGAAGCCCGTACCAAGCGGCCCAAGCAGCCCTTTGTGCCCCGGAGCAGCAAGGATATCAGCACCGAACGTCCCTACATCAATCGGCCAGCGCCCCATCGTCTGTGCCACATCGACCAACAGCAACAAGCCGCGCTCGTGGACCCGCTCAGCAATCGCTTCGATCGGTTGCACTGCCCCGGTCACGTTCGATGCGTGAAGCACCGCGACCAAACGCGTATCAGGACGAATAGCAGCGACCACCTGGTCGGGGCTCACCCCCCCTTCGGCATTGCAATCGACATGAGTCACCTCCACCGGCGGTACCCCTCTCTCCCCAGCCGAAAGAGCGTGTAGGGGCCGAAGCACGGAGTTGTGTTCACAAACCGTCGTAACAACATGCCCTCCCTCATGCAAAATGCCAAAGAGAGCCGTACAGAGCGAGTCGGTTCCATTGCAAGTGAAAATAATACGCTGCGGATCGGACTCGCCGATGAGCGACGCGATTCTTGTTCGGGTCTGGTCCACAATCTTCGCCGCTTCGGTCGCCGCGTGATAAACACTGCGCCCCATCGAGGCACCCACGCACCGCTGAAAATCATTCACCGCATCATAAACAGCGTCCGGCTTCGGCCAACTCGTGGCAGCGTTATCGAGATAGATACGTGAGAGCATGGGTAGGCAATAAAAGAGTAGGCAATAAAAGGGGGCTGGCTCTGATCGTCAACACGTAGGAGCCCGCCAATAGCCGTGATCGCTCAGTCCCTTCTTTTCTTTTCTCCAAAAAAACGGCCTTTTATTGACGGACCATTCACCGATAGGCCCCCGAATCAGACATTTACGGGCAGCCTTAATCCTAGTGGTCCGCAGGAAAAGGGGACAGGCACCAAACGGTCGCGGATAAATTGGAGGGATACCGAAAAAACATCCTATGCCCTTGATGGAAAAAATACTCCTACGCAAGCGATCACGGATCGAAACGGTCAACGATCAACTGAAAAACATCGCCCAGATCAAATACTCCCGACATCGAAGTCCGGTGAACTCCATGGTCAACCTGCTGGCAACACTCATTAGCTACACCCACCAACCCAAAAAACCGTCCATCAGTAATGACGCCGGATCAACAAAAATCGCTCGGATCCTCGAACCTACAACATTTTGCTTAAGCGCTACTCAGGTTGCTAAAACGGTTCTTCTCGATTTTTAGTGGGTAGAAATGATGAACAAGTGTATCTCTCTCAACTTCCGTTCAGGCTCGACAAAGGGGCAGCCCCCTGCGGCGAGGCGGCGGTGTGCCTAGAATCAGAGGAAACACCAGCAGCCCTTTGCCCGCCCAGTTCCTCGCCCCTCCCCCCATGCCCCTTCGTTTCCCCCTATTTCTGAAGAAGCGTGGCCAGCGGCGGACGGGCTCACCTCGTTGGGCACGGGCAGGAGAGGTTCTGTACCAGTCGATGTTTTTTGTGGCGGGCGTGATTGGCTGTTGGTGGTTGTTGAGCCATGTGCTGATTCCCGAATCACGACTAGCTCAAGAAGCAAAGCGTTTTACGGCTGCTAACTGCCGGGTAGTGGATATGCGTATCGTACACCGGCCAGGGCTAGCAGAACATCAATTCTGTGCTGAACTACGGGTCGAGTTTAATACCGACGCAGGCGATGCGATTTCCGTTTGGACCCGGCACGGTGTCGGCTCGGACGTTCCCAGTTCGCAAGAAGCCGAAGCGGCGCTCGATCGCTATGAAGTCGATCAAAAATTGCCTTGTTGGTACGACCCACGGTCTCCTCAGCGTGTGTTGCTGAGTGTGGGGCACCGTTGGTGGCCTTGGTTGGTGCTGAGCATTCCGGTGTCGCTGGTGATTGCAGGCACGGTGGGGGTCGCCCGCTCTTTGCTTAGTAGCCAATCTTCGCCCGAACGGCGCTCAGCGCTAAGGCGGCGAGTCACAGGGACGCACGGTGCAGAAACCGAATCCAACCACCCTTCCCCTAGCTCCGGCTTGCCCGTAGCAGACCGTATCAACGATAGTCCGGGCGTGCGTCTTACGCACCGTCTTCCGATGGACGGTGGAGAAGGTTGGCGTGTGTTTGGCATGGCAACCATCTGCCTGCTTTGGAACACTTTGGCGGCCATGTTTGTTTATCAACTTGCCTCCAGTGCCTTGTCCGTAGGCGGTCGGGTCGGAATCGCCCTGCTCTCGATCGCACCGCTCGTAGCAACCGGGGTGTGGCTCACCTATTCTTTATGGCGAGATGCCAAATCGGTTGGAGGGGCGGGAAGCACACGGCTTGAGCTCGATCACCACCCCCTCCGCCCGGGCGAAATCTGTCGGGGCGTGTTAATGCAGTCAGGGCCGATGCGGGCACGATCGCTAACAATCTCGCTTGTTTGTGAAGAAGAGGCCACCTTTCGACAAGGGACCGACACCCGAACCGCTACTGCCGAGGTTTATCGCGAATTACTCCATCGGGAGCGATTGTTTGAGGTCAAGCCGAGCAAACCGTACGAGTGCGACTTTGAGTTCTTGCTGCCGAGCGACGCCCCCACTTCATTCGTTTCACCTCACAACCAAGTGAAGTGGTCTCTTGAAGTGGCGGTCGGTCCGCCTCGACGCCCCGAATCGCTTCGCCGCTATAGGGTTTGTGTCTATCCGACTTCATGGGCACCGCAAGAAGTAACTTATTCTCCTATCCCCAGCTCTCCTATCACGCCGGTCGCCAGATGACCAACCCCGTCACAGAAAACGATGCCCAGTTGTGGCTCGATCGGGCAACGCGCCGCTACAAGCCGGGCGAAACGCTGACGGCTCGCTGGCGCTTGGCCGGTTGGCGGCAGGCGGGCGCGGTGTCGATCGAGGCGAGCCTGCTGTGGTACACGACGGGCGAAGGCGAAGAGGATTTTTCGGTTCATCATTTTGAACGACACCGCCTTGAGCCCGCTCGAAATAACGACGATCTCAATCCACTTGAATCGGATCCGGTGGAACCCGCTTTGCAGGACTCGGAAGAATCGTTCACAGTCGCACTCCCCTTGAGCCCTTGTAGCTACGATGGCCAAATCGTCAAGGTTTGTTGGGCGGTGAGGTTGCGAGGTTTTTTCCCCAACGGAAAGCAGCGAATCGTCGAGGAACCCTTTTGGCTCTCTTGTGGCGATGCCGAGACGCTTGCTTCGAAGGCCGATTCGCCTGAGGAGGTGGCACGATGAGGCTTGCCCCGCCACCA
>JAJRUA010000162.1 GCA_024278035.1 Planctomycetota bacterium
CGGCGACGGAAGCCAGACCCGTTCGTTCTGTTATCGGGATGACTTGATCGAAGGAATGATTCGTATGATGAACGGCCCCGATGATTTTGTTGGTCCCGTGAACATTGGCAACCCGGGTGAGTTCACCATACTTGAGCTAGCGGAAAAGGTGATTGCGATGACCGGATCAAAATCAAAGATCGTCCACCAAGAGCTACCCGCCGACGATCCGACACAGCGCCAGCCGGATATCACGCTCGCCAAAGAGAAGCTCGGCTGGGAGCCGAAGATTGCGCTTGCCGAGGGGTTGCAAACGACCATCGATTGGTTCAAGACGGTGAAGCTCGAAGACTTCCGGGCACCGACGCCCAATTATTGAGCGAAAATACTGGCGAGCCATCGGCGAGCGGTGGGGCGTCAGCCCCCCGATAGCAGCGTTAGTGCTCCTATTATCGGGGGGCTGACGCCCCACCGCTCGCCGACAGTTCTACTTCCGTGGGTGTCGCCATAGGTCGAGTCCCATCGCCAGAGCAATCCCCACGCCGTCAGCGTACCAATCGAGGAGCGAACAATGACGGCCAAAGTAGGGTTGGGTCAGTTCGTCGAAAGCACCGTAGGCCAGCGCGAGCGCCACTAGGCCTAGCCGTACTGTGAGGTTGGTCGTCACGCCGGCACGACGGCAGGTGATAAAGAGCAAGGTCGCCAGCACGAAGTAGGCCCCCGCATGAATCGCCTTATCGAAGTTGAGGATATCGCCAACAATCACTTCGGGCGTCGGCACATGGGTCGCAATGAAGAGCGCAAGCCAGTAGCCCCCAAGTGACAGCAACCACAACTTGGCAGCGCGGCGGAACGATCTCCAACGCGAAGAGACGGGCGGCGAGGAAGGAGGGAGAAGAGGCAGAGTGCTCATTTCCGTTTTAGTAGCAGACATCGGCTGGTCGGGATTCGGTTCGGTTGATTTCATAGGAGCAATTGGCCGGGCATGGCCAGCGATGTACAACCTTACGTCATGAGTCCTACAAAAGTTCCCTGCTATCACCTTAATCCGTCGGCCCTGCGAATGCTCATTCCTCAGCCAGAAGACCTTCTATTTCAGCAAATGGCCCTCACCGAGGCCCAGCGGGCGGCGGAGGAAGGGGAAGTGCCGGTTGGAGCGATCATCGTCTGTCGGGGCGAGGTGATTGCTGCGGCCCACAACCAGCGTGAGACGCTCCACGACCCGACGGCCCATGCCGAGATGATTGCTATCACCCAGGCAGCCGAATCCCTCGGCGGGTGGCGGCTCGAAGGGTGTACGCTCTACGTGACGCTTGAGCCCTGCCCCATGTGTGCCGGAGCGATTGTCCAGGCACGCTTGCCACGGGTTGTCTACGGAGCGGCGGACCCCAAGGCGGGGGCCGTCGATAGTCTCTACCAATTGCTGGGCGACGATCGACTCAACCACCGGTGCGAAGTCACCGCCGGCGCGCTGGCCGAAGAGTGCGGCACGATCCTCACCAAGTTTTTCAGGGCACGACGGTAGCGTTAGCCTACTTGCGAGGCAAGGAACCGACGCTTCGACAAGGTCGGAGCCAACTCACCAAAGTTGTTCGCCGGGGCATTGTCGCCGGGGCCCAGAACGATCGTGCTAATCACGTCCGCCCCTGGCGTCGCGCCCGGAAAGGTCGCCGTGTCTTGGCCATCGGCAAAGAACGTCGGCTGTGTTTCGGCCACTTGATAGGTGCCCGGATTCAAGTTGGTGAACTCATAAAATCCGTTCGCGTTGGTTGTCGTTGTCTGTAAAACCGTGGCCTGATTGAAATCGGTTCCGGTGAGGGTTATCAAAACCCCTGCGATCGGTTGTTCACCCGAATCAAAGACGCCGTCGTTGTCCGCATCGAAGTAAACATTGCCCGAGAGGGTTGCCGGTGTGATTGCGACCACCGACTGAGCCGAAGCGCTGTTGTTGGCCAGGGTCGTTTCGGTTTCATTCCCCGAAACGGTCGCCGTGTTGGTCAGCGTACCGGTGAAGGTCGAACCAATGTCAGCATTGATGGTGATACCCGTCGAAGCGCCGTTGGCGAGGGCCCCCAGGCTATAGGTAAGCTGTGTCCCTCCCGCGACGGCAACGGTGCTCGTCGGCGCCGTGGATCCGGTCGGGTTGAAGGTCAGGCCCGTGGGAAGCACGTCCACGACCGTCACGCCCGAAGCGTCCGAAGGGCCGTTGTTGGAGACATTGAGTGTGTAAACGATCGAGTCGGTCGGAGCGAGCGTTAGATTGTTGTCGTTATCCACCTTCGTAATCGCCAAGTCAATTTCTGGCTGAATGACCGTCTGGGCCGTGGCCGTGTTGTTATTCGTATTCGACTCGCCTGTTGCCGACGTGATTACCGTGTTGGTCAGCGTGCCCGTTGTTGTGGAATCGATCGTGGCGTTGATGGTGATCGTAGCACTCTGGCCGTTCAGCAAGGTGCCAATCGTTGAGGTGACCGTTTGGCTTCCCCCACTGCCATTGACCGACTGGCCGCCGACCGTGGTCGTTCCGGAAACAAACGTCACGCCTGCCGGAAGCGTATCGGTGAGATCAACGTCCGTTGCCGTCGAAGGACCGTTGTTGGTAACAACAATCGTGTAGACAAGCGTATCATCGGGCGACGCCGTCGCTTGATCGACCTGCTTGGCAATAGTGACATCAAAGCCAAAGAAACCGAAATCGAGCGTTCGGTTCGTATTGTTATCCGCATCGCCGTCGTTGGTGGGTTCGGTATTTCCGATGAGCGTGACCGCCTGTGAGACTACGCTACTGTCTCCCTGAAGGGTTCCCTTATCGGTGTTGTTAGCGTCCGCATCGGGATCCGGAGCCACTCAGCCCACATCGTTGCCGGTGCTCGTAGCGAGGCCTTCGAGTGCGCCCCCCGAATTAAAATTAGCCTGATCGATTTGAACGAAGTAATCGCTGGGGAAGAGGCCTTCAAACAAGTAGTTGCCCGAGGCATCGGTCAGTGCCGTTTGGAGAGGCGTTTCGTCGGTGTAGTCGCCATCGCCGTCGGTATCTTCGTAAAGCGTAACCGCGACTCCTGCCACGGCGACCTCGCCCGCTTCAAAGAGGCCGTCGTTATCCAGGTCGATCCAAACTTGATCGCCGAGGCTCATCTCGTTAAGCACCGTGAAGTCGGCTGTTTTGTTCGTGAACCCCACCACACCGACCACGTCGATCTGTGCGTCAAGACTGCTGAGCACGGCGTTCTGAAAATCGATTTCGACTTCAATTGCTCCGACGTTCGAAAGATCTGCCCCTGTGCCGGAAACCGTGGTGAACGAAGTAAAAGGAACCGTCAACGACTCCGACGCATCGCCATCGATCCCCGCATCGTCATCAAGGATCGCCACGGTCGCCTCAGAGACATTCCCAGCGCCGCTGTAAAGACGGATCGTGACGGATGCTCCCAATCGGTCGGCGGCAGCACTGAGCAGCAAGGCCGAGTTAGCGCCGCCGTTGCTTAGATCGAGCGACAAGCCACTGGCATCCACCGTCGCGGCTGAGCCGTCCGTGCCGTCCCAAACAATGTTTGCAATCCCCGTTACGTTGCCGGTTGAAGCCAGATTCAGAAAACCGGTCCCCAGAAAATTAGAAACGAGATCGATTTCTCCCGTGCCGGTGGCAAGTTCGGCACGCAAGTCCCGTACGCCCCCCGAATCGGCATTGGCACCATCGGCGTCCGTATCGATGACGGGACCACCCGACGAGGCGTTGGCCGACTGTGCCGTGGCGAAGCTGTCGATCGTTAGGTTGGTCGAACCCATCGCTTCGGTCGCATTGAACGTGATGAGCGAAGAGACCTCTTCGTTCGCACGAGTCTGTTGGCCCGCGGCAGGGGTGATCCTTAC
>JAJRUA010000163.1 GCA_024278035.1 Planctomycetota bacterium
CCTGCACTTCAACCGTGTGGTCGCGACCACGCCGCCCGCTTAGAGCCCGTAGGTAGAAAGCACAAAGGAAAAATAGCGACAAACGCCTGCGCGACTTGAAGGGAGTCCGTTGCGCTGGGGCGAGTACACTACTTTTATCTGCCCTACCTCCCCTTGTTCGTTGTTCGACTCTTATTGAAAGACCCCATCATGGCTCGTTCCGTCCGCGTTTCTCTATTTGCGATCGCTCTGCTTCTGCTAGCCCTACCGGCCTTCGCTGAAGAGATGGTACCGGTAAAGCCCAAGGGCCTTTCTCCTGGCGATACGATCATGATCGTCGCCCCGGCAGGGGAGCTGTCCAAGGAACGAATCACGCTTGCCACCAAGCGGCTTCGTGCGATGGGTTTTAAGGTTTTGCTGCCGGACGATATTTTTCGCTCATGGGGTTACTTAGCCGGCTCCGATGAACAGCGAGCGGCGGAGTTGATGCGGGCCTTTACCGACCCGCGGGTCGATGCCGTCTTCCCTGGCACGGGAGGCTACGGCACGATGCGTATGCTCGACCTGCTCGATTTTAATGCCATCCGTGCGAATCCTAAAATGTTGATCGGATTCAGTGATATCACGGGGCTGCATTTGGCGCTCAATAAAAAGTGCAATCTCGTGACGTTTCATTCGCCCAGCCCGATGTGGGGGCTTGGTAGTCCAGGGAATCTGCATCCGCTCTCTGCCAAATACTTCTGGCGAAATCTCTTAACCCGTGAGAACCGTGGCGAAGAAGGTTTTTCTTACGAGGTGCCTAGCCTTGATCCGCTGGGTATTTTTACCAAGGGAACCGCAGGAGGCGTTGCCGAAGGCCCGCTTTGCGGCGGAAATCTTTCGCTCATTGCTTCGCTCACGGGTTCGGAATACCAGCTCGAAACGAACGGCAAGATTCTCTTTCTGGAAGATGTGAACGAAGCACCCTATCGAGTGGATCGAATGCTTCGCCAGCTTCAGTTGTCGGGCCAGCTCGATTCGCCAGCAGCGGTCCTTCTTGGCCAATTCCGTCAATGCGAAGCGGGCGACGGACCGAGTCTCTCGCTCAATGAAGTCTTTTCCGACTACTTCAGCGACGCTCCCTATCCTGTGGTGAATCACTTTCCCGCTGGGCATGTGAGCATCAATATGACCCTTCCCTTTGGAGTGCGTGCAAGGGTCGATGCCAATCGTCGTGAGGTCCGAGTGCTTGAGAACCCGGTACGGGCTGAATAAGTACTGTGTGTTTGCCCCGTGTTCCGTGCCAGAATGGCCCGGCTATAGCCGGGCCATCCTGGCGCGGAACCATGTCTCTTCTTATTTGTCTCCTCTTCTTTTTGAACTTTCTTCCTCGCCGCTTGTAATATCGGGAAAACTGGGGTTGCAGCGATCTGAAGCAGCCCCTACTTTCCCGCGGCCTTGGCTCTTGCCCGGGTGGTCTCTTCTACCAGACCGATTCCAAAAAAAACAACAGTGAAAACGTACTGCCGACGTTTGGCGAGTGCGCCTTCGATGCGCGTGGCCTTGAGCCTCACCGTCGATGTCGCTCGGGCTGCGCGCTCGTTCGGTCCGTTTTGTTTTGACTGCCCTTTGGGAAACCGTCACTCATGATTATGCACGGACGCTTTGTGATGACTCACAGCACAACCTTCTTAGCGGCTCTGTTCGCAACCCTTTTCATCGCAAGTTCGGCTGTTGCAGAACCGCTGAGAATGCCTGCCGATCCGCTGGGTGGCTCGTCGATCACGCCCCCTCAGGCTACCCCTGGTAGCATAGCAACCGATCCGAGCTTGACACTCCCCGCGCCGACGGAAACCTCCCTTGGTGTTAGCAGCTATGCGAGCCCCAGCGGCCCAGCGGGGGCTTACTCTTCCGGCTCCGGCTCGGTCTACAATCCGACGTTAGGTGCCCACCTTCGCGCCCGTTACAACAGTGAAGGCTACGGCCAGCAACAGGGCAACTTTGACCTTGGCACGATGAAGCTGTGGGACGTGGAGGGTGGCGTCGCCTTTTTTGATGGCCAAGTGACCATGAACGACGCATCGCGCGTTGGTTACAACTTGGGCCTCGGCTATCGTTGGATGACCTTGCCGTTGTTCCCCAACAGTCCGGACGATGCCAAGATCATGGGCGTCAGCGTCTGGGCCGATGGCCAGGGCGTAGCCGGCGATAACTTCTTCCCCCAGGTCGGCACTTCACTTGAGTTCCTCGGCGACCGAATCGACTTCCGAGCCAACGGCTACGCGGTGGTGGGTAGCCGAAGCCAAACTCGTGATTTTACCCTAACGGGAGAACGCGGCTTTGCAGGAAATAACATTGCTGAGCTAACGCTCGGCACCCGCGATACGGCTCTCACGCTTGGCGAAATGGAAGTTGCAGGCCGAATCCAGGACCTCGACGCTTGGGTCTTTGGCGGCGTCTACAGTTTTGCTGGTGGCGGATTCAGTGGTACCGGAGGAAAGGTGGGTTTGCGAGGCTACGCAACGCCCGACCTGGCTCTCTCGATCGCCATTACGAACGATCCTCTCTTCGATACGAACGCCGTTTTCGGTGCAACTTGGTTCATTGGCCGTACACGTCGCGAGAATTGCCCCACGGGCACCCTGCGCGACCGAATGCGTGAGCCGGTGATTCGCAACGATTACGTTACCACGGTGCAAACCGCCGTGAGAGGTATCGCTGGGATCGCAACCGACGACAATGGCGACGCCTTCCGCTTTACTCACGTCGATTCTACGGCGGGAGCCGGTGGCGACGGTACGTTTGAAAATCCACTCAACTCACTTAACGATATCAACGGCAACAGCTTGGACGGAGACATCGTTCTTGCCCATGCGGACAGCGTCTTTACGGGCCAGAGTGCCGCTTTGCGTAATGATCAAACATTCGTCGGCGAAGGTGGAGGCAATGCCTTCTCGATCACCACGAGCCAGTTCGGCGCGATTGATCTGCCGGAATCGACTGCCGGAGCCCTCAACGGGGCGATTCCCACGATCAACGCTTCGCCCGCTGCGGGTGGTGTGGTCGTGGCCCTTAATAACACCGTTCAGAACCTGGCCTTTGATGGGGGCGCCAATGCGATCATCAACAGCGCCACAGGCTCCGAGAATGCGACGCTTAGAAATCTTACGATTGCCAACATGACGGGAGACGGTATTTTTCTCACAACAGTCGATGGAACGGATACGGAAGACCTTGACAACGATTCTGACACCGCTGAAACGATCAACATTCTCGGAAACGTGGTGATCGATCAAGTCACTTTCACTGGCGGCCAAGCCGCGGATATTGCGATTGATGCTGCCACAACCGCTGGGGGCAACCGTGGTGAAACGATCAATATCACAAATGTCACTTCTTCCACCAATACGGGCACGGCGAGTATCGATATCCGTAACACGAACGGCACCGTGGGCGATCAGGTTACGATTGACAACTACACCTTCAATGGTGCAGGGGCCAACGGTGCCCTCGCTTTCGACAGTAACGAAGGCAATATCTCCGTTATCAATAGCAGCATCACCGGCGGCAGTGGCATTGGGGTGAATATCACCAACACAAATAACGTCACTAGCACGGAATCGATATCTATCGGCAGCACCGTTACCATTACCAATGTCGCCGGCACAGCGGTCAACGTGAACGGCAACACGGGCGCTGTAGGGGTGGATGCCGCTATTAGCTCCACCGGCGGAGTTTCAGGCGGCAATGTTATTATTACCGATAACGAAGGTGCTGTTACCTTCGGCGGCAATATCACGACCAACAACGTCGACTCGGTAACCGTCACCAACGCCCAGGCAAACGTCAACTTTTCTGGCAATATCGATAGCCGGGGAACAGGAAACGCCATCACGATCGTCGATGCGGGTACCAATACGACCGACAACGCTGAACTCACCTTTAGTGGTACCGTCACGAACGCCGAGGGATCGAGTGTCCTCATCACCGGTGGCGACGATCTCATCACGTTCAACCAAGCTATCACGGATAACGGAGACGGCATTCAGGTTTCTGGCCGTTTGGCGGGAACCGGCACCGATCTCTCGCGGGTCTTATTCGGTGGCCAAACAACGCTTAACACGACGACCAATCCTGCGGTCACTCTTAGCGGAAATGACGACGATTCGATGGTCGATTTCATCGAACTGGATATCACGACAACCTCAGGCACCGGCGTCTTCAGCAATGGTGGCCAGTTCAATGTCACCGGTACGGGCAGCACGATCACGACCACCACGGGCCAAGCCCTCAACATCACGGGCGGGGCCTCGACAGGTGGCGTGGCGTTCGCATCGGTCGATACGGGTAACGCAATCAACGCGATCAACCTGGCCAACTTCGATGGCACGGTCACCGTCAACGGCGGTACACTGACCACCTCAGGTGAAGCCGTTACGATTGCTGATTCGGGACTCGTCTTGAACGACGTGGAGATCAATTCAACCACCGATCAAGCAATCGGTGCGACGTTCACCGATGCCACTGCCCGGACGCTTACGGTGGCAGACATGGATGCGAACGGCGGCGACTTTGACTTTGTTTCAAGCGGAGCAGGAGGGGCTACCGTCTCTCTTACCGATATCACCGATGGCGGTGCTGTTCGGTTCCTCTCTTCGGGAGAGGGCAACAATAGCCTTACGCTTTCTAACGTCACGACCGACGACGGGTTCGATTACGATGTCACTGGGGCGGGTAATCTAGCCGTTACGATGAACACCGTTACCGGGGCTGGTAACACGACTCTGGATGTCACCTCCACCGGCAACGGCCAAGTGACGATGACTAACGTGAATACAGGTGGCACCATTGCGGCGAACAGCACGGCCGGATCGTCCGGTGATTTGGTCGTCTTGGTTTCGGGCTCAGGCAACACGACGGCCTTCACAGGGATAACTGTCAACGACCAGGGCGGTGGACTCGCCGACGCCAGCTTCTCGAATGTCACTAGCACCTCGGGCATTGACTTTGATTCAACAGGTGCAGGAGCGGCAACCTTGGTTGTCAATGGAGGAGAGTACGGTGGAGAGATCAACGCCAATGCCTCCAACACCGGCAACTTCACCGCCGACGTGATTGGCAACACCGAGCTAACAAGTGGCGGAGTCGTTATCACTGCTGCTAACACAGGAACGTTTAGCTCGAATCTCAATGGCGTCGATACCCAAGAAGGGGTAACGATCAATTCGACGACCGTTGGCAACGCAACGATCGAGATCAACGGTGGCAGCTACGGCGATGCCTTTGACATTGATGCCAACAACACGGGAACACTCGCCTTCACCATGCAAAACGTCGCGTTTAGCACGGGCAATAACAGCGCAGCGGTCTCACTCTTGGTTGGTACCGGGGTGAGCACGGGCGACATCGATATCTTCAACAACGCGGGCATCACTACGGGCGATGCCCGGGCGTTTGACCTTGATTTCAACGGAGGCGACATCGACTTCCGCCTCAACAACAATACGTTTACCAACAACAGCGCTGCGGCTAACACGGCTGTGATTGATCTCGCGGGCACGACGACGCTCGATGCGACGATCACCAACAACGTCTTTACGAATAGCAATGGCGCTGGCCCAGCACAGTTCCTCATCGAAACCTCTGCCAACACTCCAACGCTTAATCTCAACATCTCATCGAACACTGCTAACTCGGGTGGTGGCAACGCCAATGGTGAGTTCATTATTCGTGAGACAGCCGGCACGATCGGCGTGTTTGAGCGAGATGATACGTTCAATAACGTGGGCAACCGTAACAATGGTAACGTGACCTTCGATCCGAATGTCCTTATCGACTTTGCTGACTTGGCAAGCGAGCCAGCTCTGCCGTTTCAACAACCGTGATTCCATTTGCCATGCAGCTAACGTGCCATGCGTGTGGCTGGCGGACCGTTTGCGGGCCGGTCGATGTGGCGGCGAGGTTACGGCTTGTGGGCGTACTTCGTCGCGAAAACGATCCGGACGACGCGACGCTTGCCGAGCTTCTGCCAGAAGCGGCCAAGCGAATGACTTGCCCTGGCTGCAAACGGATTGGGTTAGCCACCTTCGACGCAGAGGAAGCAAACGACGCGAACGACGATTGGCAAGCCGCCGTGCTTTGCGAAAAGTGTCGTAAGCCGATAGCGACGGAAAGGCTGGAAGTTTTTCCCGACTCACGGCGGTGCGTTGCCTGCCAGTCAAAAGCCGAATCAGGCGAGGCAGAAGAGGACGAGCCTGAGTTTTGTCCCCGTTGTGGAGCCCTGATTGAGCTTCGTGTCAGCCGTGCTGGCGGACTCACTCGTTACAAGCGTTTTTGTACGGGCGTGCCGGCGTGTCGATTGTAAGAATCGACTTGGAGGCGTGCCCCTCCTTGCCAAGACGGCGAGGGAGAACACCTGACAATATCATCGGCGCCGGCGATTCAGCCCGGCGAGCAAGCCCATCGTGGCAAGGGCGATCGTCGTTGGCTCAGGAATCGCACCACCCACCGAGAACGACGCCGGAGGGGTTGTATCGCCTGCCATAAGGGACGAAGGAGCCCCATCCGAAGCGGCACTTGCTGCCGAAGAACCTGTGGCGGGCGAATCCGTGGAAACTCCGAACGCTGTCTGTAACGGACCGACAAAGGAAAAAGAGTCATCTGAAATCACTGTAGCCGTTTCGATTACTAAAAGCTCACCATCCTCGGCTAAGGGAACGTTATCATAAGCCGGGTTTTTTTGTGGGTTTCCTTCATTGTCTAACAGCACATTACCATTTGCATCGCGAAAGATTCCACCTACTACATCGCCTGAAAGATCAAATTTGTCGAGTCCCATGATTCGATCCACCGCGGACATATTGCTAATTGTGGCAAAGGGGACAAAACCATCTCGATCAAGACGGCTGTTATCACCAAGGTTGATAAAGAAACTACTTGATCCACTGTTGGGCCCTAATCTAGAGAGGGCCAAAGAGACCGTTCCTCTCGTGTTCGATTGTGTTGCAAAATCGACATTGCCATCGCCAACGCCATCGAGATTCGAGTCGACAATAATCGGATCGAAAGAATCAACAGCAGTGAACCCAGTACTTGGAATCTCTGAAACCTGGATGCTATCGGTCGTAAAACCGCCCAATTGAAGGACGAAGCCATCGGGAGCGCGGTTCACCACGCTACGGTGATAAACGCCGGCCGCGACGTTCGCCAGCATGTTATCGACCAGCGGTTGGAGGTTCGGGTCGTTCGTCGGATTCAGCAGCATATCGAACGCGCCGACACTTGTTTGGAACCGTATGGTCTGGGCGGTCGCCGGAGCGGCCACCAACAGGGCAATTACCGCTACAAAAGAAACCAAGCGTTGCATGTTTTACTATCTCAGGTGAGTCCGTCTTAGAAGGCCGTAGTCCCTCCAGTCTAGTCAGGAACCACTAGAATCTCACGCATGTGGCGGGTGATTCGGCTCAGTTTTCTCCCAAAAGGCCCCTATTCACCGATATCTTCGTTCCAAAGCGTCGGCTGATCAGCAATGAACTGCTCCATCAGGCGGACGCACTCAGGGTCGTCCACGATTTCGATTTCTACGCCGCGCGAGCGGACATAGGCCTCAGGCCCCTGAAAAGTACGATTTTCGCCGACAACAAGGCGAGGAATGCCGTACAAAAGGGCCGCCCCGCTACACATGTCGCAGGGCGAAAGGGTCGAATAAAGGGTTGCCCGGCGATAATTTGCCGCAGAAAGTCGGCCTGCCCGCTCCAGGCAGTCCATTTCTGCGTGTAGGATAGAGCTTCCCTGTTGGACCCGACGGTTGTGGCCACGCCCCACAATCTGGCCCTCCAGGACCAAGACCGAGCCAATGGGGATTCCCCCTTCGGCCAGCCCCTGCCGAGCCTCCTCGATTGCCGCTTGTAAAAACAAATCCATGCCAGAAGGGTAAGGTTGAAAAGAAAGAGGTGATTGGTTTTTGGTATCCGGTCGATCCTGTGAATCTTGCCCAGCTTCCTTTTTTCCTGTATGCCCTTCCGCTTATCATTACGCATCTTGCCCTATTCTCCAAGTCGAATCCTTCTCCCTCTTACGAATGACTTTTCCAATCCCCCCCAAATGCCCCTCGTGGCGATTGTTCCCCTTGGTTGGCTGCTTGTTGCTTTTCGGGACTGCTGCCAGTGCTTCTGAGTACCAAGAGACCAAGGACTTTGCCGACGCCATCGACCGCACGGCTGAGTACGCTGAGCATTACGGTGCGGCGAACACGCTGCTAGTGATTGATATCGACAATACGTTGCTCGCTATGACCAACCCGCTGGGAAGTGATCAATGGTTCGAGTGGCAAACCTATCTACAAAAGCTGGAGCCCGATTCTCCTGATTTGGTCGCTCCGACGTTTGAGGAATTGCTCGTCGCGCAAGGCTTGTTGTTCTCGATTGGTAAAATGCGTCCGACGCAGCCCGACTTGCCTAAGCTAATCAAAGAGGTCCAGTCGCTCGGCGTGCCGACCTTGGTGCTCACCTCGCGCGGCGATGAGTTTCGTGTGGCGACGGAGCGAGAGCTCAAGAGAAACGGTTACGATTTCCAACGCAGTGCGTTGAAGCTAAAGGATTCGCCGCGCGGTCGCTACGCTCCCTATGAAGTGGGCAATTGGAAGGCGGTGGGCCTGTCGATGGAGGAGGCCAAGCTGTACGGGCTCACCCCCCCTCGACCGGTTAGCTATAGCCAGGGGATTTACATGACCGCGGGGCAGCATAAGGGGGCGATGCTTCTTTTGATGTTGGAGCGAGCGATTAAAAAACCGCGGGCCGTTGTCTTTGTCGATGACCATGGCCGCCATATTCACCGAGTCTACGACGCCCTCACCCGC
>JAJRUA010000164.1 GCA_024278035.1 Planctomycetota bacterium
AAACAAGAATCATCGCCACACCCGCCTGACGAAGCCCCGCAGCTCGCTTTTCTAATTCCTCTTCGGATAGAGAGGAAACGGCATTCCCCTCGCTTGCCGAACTTCGCGCAAGCTTTCCGGCAGCCGGGGACCAACTTGGCAGCATAAACGGATCGTAAGCCCCCGCTTCGTAAGCCGACATAAGTGGAACCTCCCGCTTAGCGGTGGGAAGGGCTTTGGCAGATTGGGGCGAGGGGCGTTTCTTCTTGTTCACGTTTCTTGGTGGCCTTCGCCCTCGATTGCGGGGGGGGGGGCTTCAGCGTTTTGGAACTTACGAACTTAGGCGACGAAGAGGCAGCTTTCTTTGCGACCCTTTTATTCGGGCTCGATTGGCCACCGAAAGAGATAATTTGCGGCCCCCAAACCATTGCCAGTAGCAATAGCAATCCCACGATCGCTGCCCCTTTGGCAGGTGTCAGCCCCAATTGTTTCAGTCGCTCTTGCATCGAAAGGTGATGTGCTGGAAAGGGGCTATTCGGTCGGAGTCATTCCGTAATACAAAGAGTATTGCAATTCAATAGGATAGCTGTTGGCGGAGGTGCCAGGACTAACCCGCAGTCGTGTGAGCGAGGCAAGTCGAGGCAGTTGGCTCACCTCTTCAAGTAATTCGCAGAGACCGTGATGGGTCGCTTCACCCGTTATGTGGATTGAAACCGAGGAATAGGTCTGTGCCTCGGAAACGGTGCCACGACGGAAATCGTTGATCTGCACTCCATGGTTCGTTGCTAAACGGCTGATATCGCCAAGAAATTCTCCTTCGCGTGGTTGGTCGGGTGCCCGACGGTTGACTTCTTTTACACTTGCTAGCAAATCTCGTAGCTCTTTCTCTGTCTTTCCATGTTGTTGCCGGATTGTCTGGCTTTCGTTCAATTTAGCTTTGACTAATTCGGCACGCGTAGCGAGGCCATGATGCCAATCCGCGAGCGGCCGATAAACAGCTCCATAACTGACCGCCATAACAATCAGTGCGCATACTAACCCTAAGGCGTGGACTGCCCCTGTCGGTAAGTTCGGTAAGACCGGTTGTCGGGGTTGCATTAAAAGCTCGCTAGCGTCTTAAAAAAGGCAATTGATCTCAAAAGAACGGAGCGTGGGCCCTCCGCCACGAAGAGGACGGCTTGAATCAACGGTGACGGAATCGAATAGGCCCGAGTCACGGAGCCCTGCCACGAAAGCAGCGACAGCAAGGCTGTCGGCGCCAGCCCCGCCGAGATGAAGGCGTCGGTGCGAGCCTTTTTTCTTCCTCCCCGATTGGGATGAGCCTTCGTACTCGAACTTGGAGATATAGACGTCCCCTCCCCGTTCACTAGCCGCCTTTGAAACAGCCCCCAGAAGTGCGACTCCTTTTGTCTCACTTGAAAGCTCCAGGGAGATTTTTTCCCGGCCACGGAGGTTGGAGACAAGCTGTAAGAGTTCGCGTTTTTCTTCGACCAGTTTTGCGAGGGGGGCAAAGCGAGTTTCATAGGCTTTGAGTTTTTGGGCCGCGGCAAGACCTCGACCCCATTCGATTCCACAGGCAGTCAAACAGACAATGCCGGCAACCGTAATTATTGTCGACCAAAAGCGTAAAACACGCTTTCTGGCATAAAGCCTCTGAGTGGCGAGAGGAATCAAGTTCAGGTGGTTCTTCATCGACTCGCTCCTTTCGTGCTCCAAGCAAGAGCCGAAAGGGCAATGGCAGGCCCAAACAGGCAAGCAGGTGCTTCCGAAATGGAATCCGCGCAATCGATCCCTTCGGGGTACCAAGCGTCCGACTGAACATTGCATTTACTACCAATCCACTCAGGCAACCCCGGTACGGTTGCCCCCATCCCAAAGACCCAAAGTCGCTCAGGACGACGGGTTTTTAGTTTCCCTTCTAGGTGAGAGAAGGTTGATTGCACCTCATCGACCAAAGGAAATGCGGCTTGAGCAAGGGCCTCTGAGACCGATTTAGCGACAAGGTCCGACTCTGATTGTTTGCCGTTAAGAACGCCGTAACGAATCGCTACTTTTTCCGCTTCGTTTTCTGAAAGCTCGAGCGTCGAACCGAGCGAGTCGAGCAGGGATCCGAAAGCCCCCTGTTTTAATTTCCGGGCATAAACGGCCAATCCGCCTTGGGCAACGACGAGGGTTGCACTGGCGGCCCCCCAATCAAGTGCCGCAACAAGCCCATCCGGTTGGTAACCTGGAGCAAGCGCCAGGGCCCTAGCAAGAGCAAGGGGAAGACCATCCACAACACAACATTGAAGTCCCGCTTTTCCTAGACCGTAGCAAAGGTCGTTGACTTCCGCTTCAGGCAATGACAAGGAGTAGCTACTGTTGGGGCCTGCTTGCCATTGATCGATGCAGACTCCAGTCGGCGCGACACCGGCCGGAGGGTCGTCTGTAGCGATCGTGCAAAGACTCATCGAGGTAACGGCAGCCGCCCGATGGCCCCTGTTTTTACTGCCCAGGGTCCGAGCAGTTTCGATTTCGTGCCGACACTGCTCGCCTTGGTCGGTTACGCCCGCAGCGCCCTTCCAGCGTGGGGTGATTGTCATGGCGGAAAGCTCTAGTCCACGGCCAACACGCCGCAACTGTGCGAGCTTCAGCGCCCGTGCCCCTCGATCAATTCCAATCCATCCAGCGGTTCCTGCACCTTTGCTAAACAAGTTATTGAACACGCCGACCCCCGCCAAAATTCGCGTTGCGAGCAGCATCGATACGCATTTTTTCAACCGTTGTCTCAACCCGAGCTAATCGGGCGTCGATCGATCGAAGTACCACAGCGATTTCGCGAAGTATCTTTTCCGAGCGCATGGCACCTGAGGTGAAAGCCTGTTGAGGGGCGTTCCGACGAGGCTCCGCCTGAGCGAGGGGTTTATTGGCCCATGAGCCACCCAGGACCAGAACGGCAATTAGCAAAAGAACCGTGCGTGTGTTCATGGTATCCTCGCTAAGAATGGAAAATAGCCCGTTATTGTTGAGCAATTGTGGCAATATCAAACACGGGCAGCATGACTGCTAGCACGACAATGGCGATGACTGCCCCCATAATAATCGTCATAAATGGCTCGATGGCTGAGAGCAACTGCTGAGCCGAGGCTTGTCCTTCTTCTTCATAGTGGACTCCCATCATCAATGTGACTTCGCCCAGCTTTCCTGTCTTCTCAGCGGTGGCGATCATCTCGGTTGCCGATGCTGGCAAGACAATGTTGCCTTTCATCGCGTCACTCAAGCTTCTGCCATTCGTGACGGCCTCTTCAAGCTCCAGCGAAAGGTCCTTGAACAGGCTATTTTGAACCGCATGGCGTAGTAGTCCCAAACAGTCCAGCAGCGGAACGCCTGCTGAGAGCAAGAGGCCCATTAGCTGGCAAACGCGGGCACCGATCAATAAGCGAACTAGCTCATTTAATTTAGGGGTGCGCAGGAGGAGCGTATCAACGAACCGTCGCCCGGCAGGCGTTACTTTGGCAGCAACGATTGCTGCCATACCACAACCTGCTAGCGGCCCCCATAACCACCAGCGTCCACGAATTTCATCTCCTACGGCTAACAAAATCCTCGTAATCAAGGGCAATGCGAGGTCGTACTGGTCAAAAATGCTTGAAAATTGTGGCAAAACAAATACGATCAAAATCGAGACTACACTCAGCGAGACAACGGTCAACAGGGCCGGATAGATCATCATGCCCCGAATCGTCCGGCGAAGTCGTAGTTCGCTCCGGAGCAGCTCTGCTAGCTGAGTCAGTATTTCCGACATCTTGCCCGAAGATTCGCCAGCCGTGATCGTTGCGATATAGGCCTCATCAAACATTCCCGGATGCTTACGCAAAGCGGAGGAAAAACTCGAGCCGCCGAGGACGTCCTCGTTGATCTCTTCGAGGGCCGACCTTACGGCAGGGCGCTGAAATTGTTGGACAAGTGACTTGAGTGCCGACGAGACGGCAACGCCAGCACCGGTCATCATCGCCAGTTGCGAAGTGAACTGGACCCTTTCGTTCGGCGCGAATCGCGTCCCAGAACCTGGGAGCTTGGGGGCAGGAAAGCTCGCGGCAGCCGTGCTTTCGTTTGAGGAAAACAGCTCCGTAGATAAAGTGACTGAAGTGGCCATGGTAGGGATGGGGGTGGAGCTTGCCAGAAATTGATTACTCGAACAGGGTAACGCGTGCCACTTCTTCGAGGCTGGTTACTTCGCGGTCGGCCAGATCAAGGCCGCCAGAAAGCAACGTTGGCCTACCCGAGTCATATAACCACTTGCGAACACTGTCGGTTGTGGCGTCGCGTGAAATGATTCGGCGAAGCTCCGTATCGGCTGCTAACACTTCATAGATGCCGGTCCGGCCACGGTAGCCGGTGTCATAACATTGTCGGCAACCTTCGCCACGTGAGAACTTACGGCCAAAGTCCCCTTGGAAGTGCATGACCTCAAGCATTTCTGCACTGGCGTAGTGTGTCGTCCGGCAATGGGGGCAAATTTTACGAACAAGCCGCTGGGCGACAACTCCCACCAATGCGGCCGACAGTTTGTAGGGCTCAACGCCCATGTACACCATTCGAGTAATCGCTCCCGCCGCATCGTTTGTGTGCAATGTGCTTAGAACAAGGTGCCCTGTGAGTGCGGCCTGAACGGCCACTTTTGCGGTCTCGGCGTCACGAATTTCCCCGATCATGATGATGTCAGGGTCTTGCCGGAGAATCGATCGCAGAGAACTTGCGAAACTCAGACCCCGTACATTATCGACTTGCACCTGATTGACCTGTTCAATTTGGTACTCGACCGGGTCTTCAACAGTTACAACATTCGAGTGAACCGATTTGATCAACTCCAAAGCTGAATACAGCGTCGTCGTTTTACCGCTACCGGTTGGTCCCGTTACTAGCGCCAGGCCATGAGGCCGCGCGAGCATCTGTTTGATATCGGTGAACAGGGTAGGGGGAATCCCCAATTCGCCAAGATTGAACGTAAGCCGCTGCTTGTCGAGCACGCGCATCACGACCTTTTCGCCGACCACGGTCGGCAAAGTCGAAACACGGAGGTCCACTTCTTTGCCATCGACAATCACTTGGCAGCGGCCATCTTGAGGCTTGCGCTGTTCTGCAATATCCAGCTTAGCCATCACCTTAATACGGGAGACAACGGCTGGGAAAATATCGCGACGCGGGCGAATCATCTCCACAAGTTGCCCATCGATTCGGAATCGCACGATTCCATGCTTACGGCTCGGCTCAATGTGGACATCGCTAGCGCCCTTGCGGATCGCTTGCAAAATCAAGTAGTTCACGAGGTTCACCACCGGACTGCCGCCGACCATATCCTGTACGGTCGTTAGATCGATATCGCTCAGGTCCGCCTGAAGTTCGACGGCGGATTCATCCATGTCTGCCGTGACAGAATCCACCTGGAAATCCTCCTCAAACACACGGAGGATCATTCGCTCAATGGATGCTCGGAAAGCAAACACAGGGTTCACCCGCAGGCCGGTCTCTCGCTCGACAAGGTCGATCCGGTCCAGGTCGCTCGGATCGTCCAGCGCCAGGGTCAATTCATCGCGAAGCTTAAAGAGGGCAAGAACTTTATAACGATCACAAAACTTTTGATCGAGAGTCAGCACCACTTTCGGATCGATGAGCCCTTCACGAAGACGCAGAGCGGGGCGACCAATTTGGGCTGCAATGTGCGGCAACAGGTCTTCTTCGGTCGCAACGCCCATTTCGAGAAGCGTCTCGCCCAGTTTTTGGCCATGCTTTGCTTGTAATTCAAGAGCCGCCGTGAGGTCCTCGGATGAAACAAGGTTCTCACCAATGAGCCGCTGTCCAAGCCGCTGCGGCCCCTTTTCTTTAGACGCAGTCTCTCCGGCCGGCGTTGATAGCACCGATATCTCCGTTTCAGGCGTAGCGAGAGTCGTGGTCATTTAGCAAAGCTCGCAATCGCTTGGTTGACTCCATCAAAAAGACGAAAGGATTCAGAGACCCTTGTAGCGGTAAGAATGTCTTTGCAGAGAGGTCCAAGGGAGGCGAGGTGAGCGACACCGCCAACACCCGACACGTGATCCTGAATATCAAGCAAAGCTTCGCAGCCAGCACTATCCATGAGTGGGGCACCCGCCATATCGAACACAATTTGCGGACGTCCTCCGCGAGGTAACTCCGTTACTCGATCCACCAGCGTCTCAGCGATATCCGTATCGAGCGGCATATCGAGCGTGAAAATTGTTACGGAACCTTGGGTGGTTTGAGTAATCACAGCGTTCTCCTTTCCTGCTAGTGTTTTTATTGAACGGGCAGAACAACAGTGAACGTGCTTCCTTCGCCGAGGGAGCTTGTCAACGACAAGTCACCACGGTGCAGACGGGCAATCTCGCGGGCGAGAGGAAGCCCGAGCCCCGTGCCCACCTGATCGCGAACCTCGGGGTTCTTGCTACGGAAAAACTTCTCGAAGACCTTCTCCTGCTCGTTTTCTGCGATACCTGCGCCCGTGTCGCTCACTTCAAACAACAACTCCTCTTCTTTTCGGATAGCTGCGAACGTTATGGAGCCCCCTTCGGGGGTGTATTTGGAGGCGTTGCCAAGCAAGTTAACCAAAAGTCCCGCTACTTTATCTTTATCGAGAGAGGCTTCTCCAAGTTTCTCGACGATTTTTATATCTAGCTTTTGCGACTTTGCTTGCATGAGAGGCTTGATCTTCTCCGTCGCTTCTTCAACAAGACGGTGAACGTTGGTATTCCGTCGATTGATCGCCAGGGAGCCGACTTCTAGGCTGCTGATGGAAAGCAAATCATCGACAAAACGAGCTAGGCGCGTCGCTTCGCTATTGATGGTGTTACAGAACTCTTTTTGCTGTTCCATGTCACTGACATCGCCCATGGCTAACGTTTCTGCGTAAGCCATGATGTTGGCCAGCGGTGTACGAAGCTCGTGAGTTGCCGTATCAATAAAGCTGTCGCGAGAAGCTTCAGCGAGCTTTTGCTGAGTAATATCGCGAATCGACCAGATATGCCCCGTCTTATGGCTCGTGTTGTCAGTTCTGTCTCCGCGGATCGGTGCTCGCTCCACACGCAGCGTTCGGCCTCCTGTGGAAGAAGCGATGGGCGCCTCAGCAATCAGTACGGTTCCGGTACGGGCTCCCGTGAATGGCTCCGCTCCCTTGGGGGAAATTGCGGCAATGGCTTCTTCGAGTGCGGCACCTTCGAGTGATTCCTCCACTCCAAGGAGCGCCTCGATCGCACGATTGGCAAACTCGATACGTCCTTCGGCATCGGTGACCGCAATTCCCTCGGTAAGGCTTTGCAATGCCTTGCGAGACCGGCCCCCAGCTACGGCGGTCGCTTGACGAGCGATTTTTTCGTCTGGCGCAACAACCGTCTCACTTGTTTGCAGTTGATCCAAGTGTTCAACGAGTCGGTTCCAACCAACCGAAGCGAGTCCTTCAGGAGGAAGGGCTTCAAGCTGTGGCATGGCTTCGTGTGGCAGGCGTGCTATGTCGGCAAGCCGTTCATCAATTCCGGCCAAAGGACGCGTGATTCTTACGAGCCAAACACCGCCAGCGAGGACACACAAGAGGGGACCCAGGATCGCCAGAGTGGCATGCTCGCCAAACTCAAACATGGTGCTTGTCCAGCTTGGTTCGACAACACCGATTCTAAGCTCACCAAAGCTCTCATTACCGACGGAAAGGGGAATAGCATATTCGTTGACCCTTCGGTCCCGCTGATCACGAAAGCTGACGCCGTCGATTGCCCCCCAGCTAAGTGGCGAGCCTTCTGGCTCGGTGGCAACGGTGCCGACCAATTTTTCGTCGGTATGAACGGAGCAGATTCCCTCGGGATTTACGAGGATAGCGTAAGAAAATCGACCCTCCGTCTTTGCTCTTGCGAGGAGCGACGGTGTGTGCCGACCTCCGTTATTGAGGTGATCTAGTTGTAAAGAAGCAGCAAGCCGACCGATTCTCGAGAGCGATCCTTCGGTTGCCTGCGATTGCAATAAGGATTGCGTTGCAAAAACGGCACCAGCCGTTAGTAGGGAGATAGCCGAGAGGCAGAACAACAGATAGTACACCACCACCCGTCGCGGGAATCCGAGCTTATGTGTAGGAGGGAGCATGGCCTTTTCGTTCGTCGTAGCGGGACCATCTCGTCCCATCCACCTCAGACGGCGGATGTTGTTAATTCCGTCGCGATGGCGGCAAGTGCCGAAGGACTGAACGGTTTAATCAGCATTTGGGTTACACCGTACTCTTCTCGGATTCGATCGATATCCAGTTCCATTCCCTTGGCCGTTAGCAAGATGATCGGTGTCTCACGATGTCTCTCCGATTGACGGAGTCGAGCGGTAAGTTCCAGCCCTGTCATTTCTGGCATCTGCTGGTCCGTTACGACCAAATCGAACACCTTCTCCTGAGCATAATCCCATGCCTCGGCACCATCTGCCGCTTGGCACACATCAAAACCGTTCTTCTTTAGTGTGAACGATACGACGCGCGCTAAGGCGGCATTGTCATCGGCAACCAGTGCTCTTTGAGGTGAATTAGGCATCGTATTCGGTAGCCCAGTACTTATCGAAAGCGAACAACAGAAAACGCTGTTGATCCGCTGCTAAAATTGATCGTAGGTTGTCGTTCCATCGTTGCTAACCGAGGTGTCATTGCAAATGAAGGTTCCGTTATCGGTATTAAACATCCATCCTGTCGTACCATCGGCGGTAGTGGTTCCTCCAGTCGTTGGCGTAATACCCCCGGCATCGGTACTGGCAACCGGATTGATGGGAAAATCACCACGTATATAATTGGCGAGAGCCGACTTGAAGTCGGCCCCCCCTGCAGCACAGGGAGGCATGTTTCCGTTGTTTTGAGCCGCGTGCAGTTCAATCGCGTTGCGAATAACCGACAGCGTCTGTCGCAGGCCATTGTCGGTTGCGTCCCCGGAGGTGTTGAGCAACTTAGGAGCAGCGACGCCGGCCAAGATGCCAAGGATCAAGATAACGACAACCAATTCTACAAGGGTGAACCCATTACGATGTGTCATGATAGGACCTGTTTTCTCTCTGCTATCTATTTTAGTAACTGCGTTTTTACAATCTGCGTTAAAGTCGAATGTAGCCAGGGTAAGTTAAGAAATCCTCCACTTACAATCAAACCATAGGGCGCTTTCCTGAACGTGCGATCGTAGATTTGCGGTTCCTCGCATTTTTTCTTGTTACCAACCGTTCAATCCGTAAAAACAGACCTCTGAAGGAGGATCGGCACCAACTTACAAGCTAGGCTTCTCTATATCCCCCCAGTAAGAAAGAGAAAAACCCCGAGAACGGAGAAACTCGCTCGTGACGCTACCTGCCCCTTCTGTCGATTCGCAAA